>NZ_JAKWFH010000066.1:0-36815 GCF_029522185.1 Burkholderia sp. IO2
GGCGCGGGGCCGGCGCCGCGCAGGCCGGTCATCGTGACGACGGCCGCGACGGCCGCGACGGTCACGGCCGCCGCCGCGAGCAGCGCCGCGGGCGGGAGTTTCGCGCGCAGCACGCGCCGCGCGGCGGCGGCGAAGCCGGTTTCGGCGGGCCGCATCGTCCGGATCGGTTGCATCGCGTGTCTCATTGCGTGAGGTCGATCTCGTAGGTCGCGAGGTTCTTGCCCGAGCCGTCGTCGGCCGCGACCTGCGTGATGCCGGTCAGGCCGGCCGCCGCCGCGTCGCCGAGGCGGTTCGGCGCGGACGCGAACTGCACGTGCGCGACCGAGCTCGCGAGTTTCGTGAAGCGCCAGCTGCGTTGCGCGCCGTCGGCCGCACGCGTGATCGCGCCGCGCTTCTTGATGAACGCGATCAGCACGTCGCGGTTCGCATCGGGCGACGCGAAGATCGTCTTGCTGCCGTCGAGGCCCGGGAAATTGCCGCCGCCGCTCGCGCGGTAGTTGTTGGTCGCGACGATGAACTGCGCGTTCGGGTCGATCGGCGCGCCCTTGTACGTCAGGTTCCTGATCCGGCTGCCGACCGGCTGCGTGACGTCGATTTCATACGCGAGGTCGGCCGACGTGAACATGTCGAAGTTGTAGCCGGGGAAGGTGCTGACGAGCGGCTGCACGGTCGCCTTGGTCGGGTCGATCCGGTTGAAGCGCTTGGCGGCCGTCTCCAGCCAGTTCTTCACGTCGGCGCCGCTCACCTTCACCGCGTACACGGTGTTCGGATACAGGTACAGGTCGGCCGCGTTGTTGATCGCGAGCGCGCCCGGCGCGACGTCGGTGTAGTCGGTACCGCCGCCGAAGCCGCTCTTGAACGGCGCGCTGACCGACAGCACCGGCAGCGACGCGTATTGCGGCAGGTTCGCCTGCACGTAGGTCTTCACGTAGTCGGCCTGCGCCTCGTTGACGATCTGGATCGCGCCCGGATCGCCGACGTCCGCGAAGTACGAGTTCATCCGGTAGTCGGTCGAGCCGATCGGCGTCTTCACGTAGTCGATCGTCGCCTGGTGCTCGGCCGCGATCGCGGCGGACACCGACGGGTCGGCCGCGACGTAGCTCTTGTCGGCGTTCTGGATCGGCCGTGCCTCGACGGTCGTCTGCGACTTGTCGACGATCCACGTCTTGCCGTCGAACTTCAGGCCGAGCTTGATCACGCCGAGATGCTTGCCCCAGTAGTTGGCCATCACGGTCGGCACGCCGTTGACGGTGCCCTTGACCTTGTCGACGCCCGGCAGGTTGAACTGCGACACGGTGCTGTTCGCGTCCGGGAACACCTGGTGCGAGTGGCCGATCAGCATCGCGTCGATGCCGGACACCTTCGACAGCCACCAGCTGCCGTTTTCCATCGTCGGCGAATACGCGGAATTGTCGAGGCCGCCGTGCGAGATCGCGACGACGAGATCGGCGCCCTTCGCGCGCATTTCCGGGATGTACTTCTCGGCCGCTTCCTTCAGCCCGGTCGTGTAGACCTTGCCGTCGAGCCAGCGCTTGTCCCAGTTCATGATCGCGGGCGGCGTGAAGCCGATGATGCCGATCTTCACGGGCGCGCTGACCGTCTTGCCGTCCGGCGTCGTGGCCGTCACCGTGCGCGTCAGGATCGTGTACGGCGTGAACAGCGGCGCGTTGGTCTTCGCGCTGATCACGTTCGCGAGCACCTGCGGGAAGTTCGGGCCCGCGCACTTCTTCTGCTGGGCGGGCGCGGGCAGCCCGTCGACCTCGAAGGTGTTGCCGGTCACCTGCGACAGGTACGGCAGCCCGTAGTTGAACTCGTGGTTGCCGATCCCGCCGCCGTCGAATTTCGCGGCGTTCATCACCTTGTAGATCGCGAGCGTCTGGTCGCAGCCGACCGGCTTCACGAGCGCCTGGTAGTCCGACAGCGCGGTGCCCTGGATCGTGTCGCCGTTGTCGAGCAGCAGCGTGTTCGGGTACTGCTTGCGCGCCTGCGCGATCAGCGTCAACACGCGCTCGAAGCCGAGCGAATTGTCGGCGGCGAGCTTGAAATAGTCGTACGACAGCACGTTGGTGTGCAGGTCGGTCGTCTCGAGCAGCGCGAGCGTGGCCGTCGTGCCGACGGGCGCCTGGGCCTCGGGCTGCGACGGCGGCGTGGCGGTGACGTCGTCGCCGCCGCAGCCGGCGAGGACGAAGGCGAGGCTGGCGAGCGCGGCGGCGGCCGGTACGTGGCGGCGGGAAAGCGGGGGGAGACGCATCGGTTGTCCTGTTCGGTGTTCTGTTTTATGAAACGCGAGATACGCACGAATGGCGGCGCGGCGCGCCGACGGCCTGATGTGCGGCGCGTGAGAGTATCGAAAGGAAACGTGACGGAACAATGAAAGGTCGCGATGCCGGCGGCGGGCAGGCTCGTGGCGGCTTCGGGCCGATCGGCCGGCGCCCCGGCCCGGCGCTCTCGACCACGCGCGCCGAGCGCGGCGGCCCCAGCTGCGCGCCCCCGCTCGCGCCCCGAGCTCGCCGCCCACACGGAAATCCTCACGTCGCGGCGCCGGGCGGTTCGCTACAATGGCCGCTGTCATCCTTTTGCAAACAACCTGCCCTTGGACTTCGAGACTCCTCCCGGCCTGTCGGTCGACGTCGGCGGCCAGGGCCAGACGGTGCGCCTGACCGGTCAGTGGACCGCGCTCGCGCTCGCGCGCAATCGCGGCGCCGTGGCGCGCCGCGTCGCGAGCATCGCCACCGGGCGCGTGAGCGAATGGGATCTGTCCGGCATCGAGCGGCTCGACCACGTCGGCGGCCAGGCGCTGTGGCGCGTATGGGGCCGCAAGCTGCCGGCCGGCGTCGCGCTGAGCGCCACGCAGCGCACGATCTTCGAGCGCATCGAGCGGCTCGACAGTGAACGCGAGGCGCCCGAGCGCGTGGTGCGCGTCGATCCCGTCACGCGGCTCGGCCAGGCGATCTTCTCGTTCGGCGAACACCTGCAGGGCGGCATCGCGATGTTCGGCCTCGTGATCCTCGATGCGCTGTCGGTGCTGCGCCGCCCGCAGACGATGCCGTGGAGGGAAACCTCGGCGAACATCTACAGCGCCGGCGCGCAGGCGCTGCCGATCACCGCGCTCGTCGCGTTCCTGATCGGCATCGTGCTGAGCTACCTGTCCGCGCAGCAGTTGCAGACGTTCGGTGCGAACCGCTACATCGTGAACATCCTCGGGCTGTCGGTGATTCGCGAGCTCGGCCCCGTGCTGTCGGCGATCCTCGTCGCGGGCCGCTCGGGCTCGGCGATCACCGCGCAGATCGGCGTGATGCGCGTGACCGAGGAACTCGACGCGATGCGCGTGATGGGCATCCCGCACGGGCTGCGGCTGGTCCTGCCGCGCGTGCTCGCGCTCGGCGTCGCGATGCCGCTGCTCGTGATGTGGACCAACATCATCGCGCTGACGGGCGGCGCGATCGCCGCGAAGTTCGTGCTCGGCATCGACGTCAATTACTTCGTGCGCTCGCTGCCGGGCGTCGTGCCGATCGCGAACCTGTACATCGGCCTCGGCAAGGGCGTCGTGTTCGGCATGCTGATCGCGCTGGTCGCGTGCCATTTCGGCTTCCGGATCAAGGCGAACTCGCAGAGCCTCGGCGAAGGCACGACCACGTCGGTGGTGTCGTCGATCACGGTCGTGATCCTCGCCGACGCGGTGTTCGCGATCCTGTTCCAGAACGTGGGGCTCGGATGAACGCATCGAACGAAACGACCGCGCATGCCGCGGCCATCGGCGCCGGGTCGGTCGGCGCCCGGCCCGACGTGGCCGACGATGCCGGCGACCTCGTGATCGAGGTGCGCAACCTGACCAAGCGCTACGGGCGCAACATCATTCACCAGAAGCTCGACTTCGACGTGCGGCGCGGCGAGATCGTGTCGATCGTCGGCGGCTCGGGCTCCGGCAAGACGACGCTCGTGCGCCAGATCCTCGGCCTGGAGCGGCCGACGTCGGGCACGATCAAGGTGTTCGGCGAGGATACGGCGACGATCGACGACGCCAGCGCGCGGATGATGCGCACGCGCTCGGGGATGCTGTTCCAGCAGGGCGCGCTGTTCTCGTCGATGACGGTGTTCGACAACGTCGCGCAGCCGCTGCGCGAGCTCGGCCGCGTGCCGCCGGACCTGCTGCACGACATCGTGATGCTGAAGCTCGAGATGGTCGGGCTGCCGTGCAAGCACGCGTCGAAGATGCCGGCCGCGCTGTCGGGCGGGATGGTCAAGCGGGTCGGCATCGCGCGCGCGATCGCGCTGGAGCCCGAACTGCTGTTCCTCGACGAGCCGACGGCCGGCCTCGATCCGCAGGCGTCCGACGAATTCGTCGAGCTGATCGCGACGCTGCACCGCACGCTCGGGCTGACCGTCGTGATGGTGACGCACGACCTCGACACGATGGTCGCGCTGTCGACGCGCGTCGCGGTGCTGGCCGACCGCAAGGTGCTGGTCGCCGCGCCCGTCGAGGAGGCCGCGAACGTCGACCATCCGTTCATCCACGAATATTTCCTGGGGCTGCGCGGGCGCCGCGCATTGCAGGCGCTGCCGCCCGAGCGGCGCGCGAAGCTGCCGAAGGCGGCCCTCGAACCGGCGCTGTCGAGCGTCGAGCTGTAGAAGCAAGGAACCCGCGAATGGAAAACAAATCACATGCGTTCTGGGCCGGCCTGTTCACGATCGCGCTGACGCTCGCGATCGCGGGCACCGTGTTCTGGTTCAACGTCGACCGCACCGTGCGCGTGCCGTACGACCTGCTCGCGCGCACCAACGTGACGGGGCTGTTCCCGGACGCGGCCGTGCGCTTTCGCGGCCTCGACGTCGGCAAGGTGCAGTCGATCGGCTTCGATCGCACGCATCCGGGTCAGATCCGGATCCGCATTCTCGTCGATCACGACGCGCCGATCACGCAGTCGACCTACGGCAGCCTCGGCTTCCAGGGCGTGACGGGCATCGCATTCGTGCAGTTGGAGGATACGGGGCGCGATCTGTCGCCGCTGCCGTCGTCGCCGAAGGCGATCGCGCAGATCCCGATGCGGCCGAGCCTGTTCGACCAGATCCAGGAGCGCGGCGACGTGCTGCTGCGGCAGCTCGAACTGGCCGCGAAGAGCGCGAACGCGCTGATGTCGCCCGAGATGCGCGAGCAGTTGCGCGCGACCGCCGAAAGCCTGCAGCACGCGGCCGACGGCGCCGCGACGCTGACGAAGCAGCTCGGCCCGGCGGTCACCGCGCTGCCGGAGACGATGCACGAGGTGAACCGCGCGATGGCGTCGGCGAACACGCTGATGCAGCCGAACGGGCCCCTCGTGTCGAACCTGAACAAGGCCGGCACGGCCGCCGAGCAGGTCGGCGTCGCGCTGAACGGCCTCAATGCGCGCGTGCAGTACGACACGCTGCCGCGCTTCAATGCGCTGGCCGACAGCGTCGGCGACGCGTCGCGGCAATTGAAGGACGTCGCCGGTGAACTCGGCCGCAACCCGCGCAGTCTGTTGTTCGGTTCGCCCGGCGCGGCGCCGGGGCCCGGCGAAGCAGGCTTCGTGTGGCCGGGTGCCACGGCCGAGAAGTGAAGCGCAAACCCATCGAGGGTCCAGCCGGAAACGGCCGGGTCATGACGCCCATCGAAACCGGAAACATCATGCAGGAATACGCCATGCCACGAATCCTTGACCGCGCGCTGCGCCCGGCCGCGGCCGCGCTGGCCGTGCTGACGCTCGCACTGGCGGCCGGCTGCGCCGGCAACGACGCGGTGCTGTCGAACATCCGCTACGACCTCGGGCCTGCGTCGTCGGTGACGACCACCGGTTCGGGCCCCGCGCTGAAGGTGCTCGACGTCGCCGCGCCCGACGCGCTCGACTCGGACAAGTTCGCGTACCGGCTCGCGTACGCGGATGCGCAGCACGTGGCCGTCTATCGCGACAGCCGCTGGACCGCGCCGCCCGCGCAACTGCTCACGCAGCGGCTGCGCGGCGCGCTGTCGTCGCGTGGTACGGTGCTCGAAGGCGCCGACGGCGTGCGTGCGCCGACCCTCAAGGTCGACCTCAGCGAATTCGAACAGGTCTTCGACGGCCAGTCGCAAAGCCACGGCGCGGTGACCGCGCGCGCGACGCTGATGCTCGACGGCAAGGTGCTCGGCCAGCGCACGTTCGTCGCGCGCGCGCCGTCGAGCACGCCCGACGCCGCCGGCGGTGCGCGCGCGCTCGCGGCGGCCAGCGACGAACTCGTGTCGCAGATCGCCGCGTGGGTCGGCGTGCAGGCGTACGCGGGCACGCCGTGACGCAGGCCGTGCAGCCGCGATGAACGTGCCGGGCCCGCATCGCGCGTCACCGCTCGCACGGCAGGCATTTGCCGCCTATGCGGCGCTGATCGTCTATGCGTCGCTGTATCCGTTCGAAGGCTGGGCGGCGCTCGGCATCGGCCCGTTCGATTACCTGTTCGCGCCGATGCAGCGCTACGTGACGACGTTCGACGTGGTCACGAACGTGCTCGGTTATCTGCCGTTCGGCGCGCTCGGCGTGCTCGCGCTGCATCCGCGCTGGCGCGGCGTGGCCGCGACGCTGATCGCGGGCGTGCTCGGCGTGCTGCTGTCGGGCGCGATGGAAGCGCTGCAGACCTATTTGCCGACGCGTGTCGCGTCGAACCTCGATCTCGGCGCCAACGCGTTCGGCGCGCTGCTGGGCGCGGCGCTCGCGGCGCCGGCCACCGGCGCGCTGCTCGACCGCGGCGTGTTGCGCCGGCTGCGCTTCGCGTGGCTGGAAGCCGATGGGTCGACGCCGCTGCTGCTCGCCGCGCTGTGGCCGTTCGCGATCGTGTTTCCGTCGCCGTTCCTGTTCGGCATCGGCGACTGGCCCGCCGCGCTATGGGAGCGCGCCGACGCGTCGATGCAGGATGCAGTGCTCGCGTGGCTGCCGGCCGCCTGGCGCGTCAGCGAATGGCCCGAGCGGGTCGACGGCTGGCTGTCCGATTCGGCGTGGGAAGCCATGCTCGGCGGGCTGATGCTGTTCGCCGCGCTGGCGATCGCGTCGCTCGCGATGCGCCCGCACGCGCCGCGCATCCGGCTACTGGTCGCGCTGGTGGTCGCCACGCTCGTGCTGAAGGCCGCGGCGACCTTCATGCAGTCGGCCACCGGCCTCGTCGTCGTGTGGGCGACGCCCGGCGCGCGGCTCGGCATCGAGCTCGGCTTCGCGGCGGCGCTCGTCGCCTTGCGCGTGCCGGCGACGTGGCGCGCGCTGCTCGCGGCGCTCGCGCTGCTGGCCGGCGTCGCGCTCGTGAACCTGCTGCCGGTCAATCCGTTCTTCGACTTCACGCTGTCGGGCTGGCGGCAGGGGCGCTACGTGCACTTCAACAGCCTCGCGCGCTGGCTCGCGTGGATCTGGCCCTACGCGGCGCTGATCTGGCTCGGCCAGCGCGTCGAGCACGCGTGGCTGCCGGCCGCGCTGCGCCGCTGACGCCGCAGTCCGGGCCGTGCGGCGGCGGCCGTGCCGCGGGCAGCCGCGTGCGCCGGTCGCTATAATCGTCCGCATCCTCCGTTGCCGCCTCGCGCAACGGCAATCCATCGCCCCTCTTTCCGCACGGCCTCGTGCCGGGCCGCTCGTCACCATCATGGATTCCTACTACCAGCACCACGTCTTCTTCTGCCTGAACCAGCGCGACCCGGGCGCCGAACGTCCGAGCTGCGCGCAATGCGATGCACAGACCATGCAGGAATACGCGAAAAAGCGCGTGAAGGAACTTGGCCTCGCGGGGCCGGGCAAGGTCCGCATCAACAAGGCCGGCTGCCTCGATCGCTGCGAGGAAGGGCCGGTGATGGTCGTGTATCCGGAGGGCACGTGGTACACGTACGTCGATCAGGCCGACATCGACGAGATCGTCGAATCGCATCTGCGCGACGGCAAGGTCGTCGATCGCCTGAAGATCTGAGCGGGCCGGCCGAATGAACGTTCATACGCAGAAATCGCTGATCGCGGGCCCGATCGGCCAGATCGAAATCGCGGTCGACCTGCCCGACGCCGTGCGCGAAGGCGGCGCCGCGCCACGCGGCATCGCGCTCGTCGCGCATCCGCATCCGCTGTTCGGCGGCACGATGGACAACAAGGTTGCGCAGACGCTCGCGCGCACGCTCGTGCAGCTGAACTACGTCGTCTACCGGTCGAATTTCCGTGGCGTCGGCGCGACCGAAGGCGTGCACGACAACGGCACGGGCGAGGCCGACGATCTCCTCGCGGTGCTCGCGCACATGCGCGCGCAGCCCGCGTATGCGGACCTGCCGCTCGTGCTCGCGGGCTTCTCGTTCGGCACCTTCGTGCTGTCGCACGTCGCGAAGCGGTTGCGCGATGCGGGCGAGACGATCGAGCGGATGGTGTTCGTCGGCACGGCCGCGAGCCGCTGGCAAGTGGCCGACGTGCCCGAGAACACGCTCGTGATCCACGGCGAAACCGACGATACGGTGCCGATCGCATCGGTGTACGACTGGGCGCGGCCGCAGGAGCTGCCCGTCGTCGTGATCCCCGGCGCCGAGCATTTCCTCCATCGCAAGCTGCATGTGCTGAAGCGCATCATCGTCGACGCGTGGCGCTAGCCGCCATGCGGGCGTCGGCGTAGGCGCCGGCGGCCCGTACCGCGCATCGGCCCTGGCCGGACGATGCGCGACCCTTCCCGAAACTTCACGCGACAGCGCGCCGCACAGCGCGGTGCGCCGCCTACGGCATCGCGGTGCAACCCGACTTGCACACCGCCTGCGCATGCCTTTCGCGCGGCTTCGAGCGCACGTGCCCGCCGCGTCTCCACGCTATGCTCTCGCAGCCGGTATGCGGGCGTCCGCTGCCAGGTTCGCGAAAACGCCGTTCGCGGCCACGTATAATGGCCGCATTCCGCGTCGCCCGCGGCCCGGCTGGGCCCATGCCGCGCTCGTTTCGCCGCCTGTCCGCCCGCTCGCGACGGCCGCGAACCGAACGCGTCCGCACGAGTCCAACCGGCGCGTTTCGCGTCGCCCGACGGTGTCGGGCGAGTGCCCGACACGCCCGCCGCCTTGCCGTTCAACCCTGCGCGTTTCGCACCGCACTTTCTGCCATCAGCCTGAATCGATCATGCGTCTGTCTTCCCAAGGCCTCAAGTCCCTCGCTTCCTCCATCGCCTTCGGCACCGCCGCGCGCAACGTCGCGCTCGGCGTGATGCTGCCCGTCGCGCTCGCGTCGACGATCGTCGTCGCCGAGGCGAAGCCGGCCGCCAAGGCCAAGGCCGCGCATGCGGCGCCGGCCGCCGAGCAGTTCACCGGCGCGCCCGCGACCTACATGCCGGGCGCGGTGCCGCCGCCGGGCGTGAACGCGCGCTCGTGGGTGCTCGTCGACGCGACGAGCAACACGGTGCTCGCATCGGGCAATGCGGATGAACGCGTCGAGCCGGCGTCGCTGACGAAGCTGATGACCGCGTACCTCGTGTTCGAGGCGCTCGACAAGAAGAAGATCTCGATGGAGCAGATCGTCACGCCGAGCGACGCGGTGCGCCGCGTCGGCCGCGACGAGTCGCGCATGTTCATCGAGGCGAACAAGCCGGTGTCCGTGCACGACCTCGTGTACGGGATGATCATCCAGTCGGGCAACGATGCCGCGATCGCGCTGGCCGAACTCGTCGGCGGCAGCGAAGGGCAGTTCGTCACGCTGATGAACGACGAGGCGGCGCGTCTCGGCATGAAGGGCACGCACTTCGCCGACGTGAACGGCATGCCCGACCCGAACCACTACACGACGGCCGGCGACCTCGCGAAGCTGTCCGCGCACCTGATCCGCGATTTTCCGCAGTACTACGGCATCTTCTCGGAGAAGGAATTCAAGTACAACAACATCCGCCAGGGCAACCGCAACCGGCTGCTGTGGCTCGACCCGACGGTCGACGGCCTGAAGACGGGCCATACGCAGGCGGCCGGCTTCTGCCTGATCGCATCGGCGAAGCGCGCGATCCCGGGTGTCGACGGCCAGCGCCGTCTCGTGTCGGTGATGATGGGCGAACAGAAGGAAAACGACCGCACGCAGGACAGCATGAAGATGCTGAACTACGGCTACAGCGCGTTCGATTCGGTGCGCCTGTTCAAGGGCGGCCAGGCGATCTCGACGCCGCGCATCTACAAGGGCAAGGACAACACCGTGCAGGTCGGCGTGAAGGGCGACCAGTGGGCGACCGTGCCGCGCGGCCTCGGCGACAAGGTCAAGACCGAAGTCGACGTGAACGCGCCGCTGATCGCGCCGCTCGCCGAAGGCCAGCAGGTCGGCACCGTGAAGATCGTCGCCGACGGCAAGACGCTGTCCGAATTCCCGGTCGTCGCGCTGCAGGCCGTGCCGGAAGCGGGTATCTTCGGACGTATCTGGGACTCGATCCTGCTGATGTTCAGCAAGAAGAAGTAAGCACGACGGGCCTTTGTTTTCACGACTTCATCCCCATCTGTCATAGCCATGAGCCAAGCCGAATTCGAACCGATCGTCTACCTCAGCGTCTCGGCGCAGGAGGAACTGGTGCCGCTGTCCGAAGCCCGTGTGCCGGTGCTCGACCGCGGATTCATCTTCGGCGACGGCGTGTATGAAGTCGTCCCCGTTTATGCGCACGACGGCGCGCACGTGCCGTTCCGGATCGAACAGCATCTGGACCGGCTCGCGCGCAGCCTGAAGAAGATCGGCATCGACAACCCGCACGATGCGGCGGGCTGGCGCGCGTTGATCGAGCGGGTGGTCGCGGCGAATGCCGAAGGCCTCGGCGACGGCAACGCGCTCGTCTACCTGCAGGTGACGCGCGGCGTCGCGAAGCGCGGCCACGCGTTCCCGGCGAACGCGGTGCCGACGGTGTTCGCGATGACGAGCCCGCTGCGCCTGCCGTCGGAAGAGGAGCGCGCGAAGGGCGTGCGCTGCGTGACGGCCGAGGACCGTCGCTGGCTGCATTGCGACATCAAGTCGATCTCGCTGCTCGGCAACGTGTTGATGGCGCAGCATGCGGCCGAGCGCGATGCGTTCGAGACGATCCAGCTGCGCGACGAAAACGTGACGGAAGGCTCGTCGTCGAACGTGTGGATCGTGAAGAACGGCGAACTGTTCGCGCCGCCGCGCAGCAACAAGATCCTCGAAGGGATCCGCTACGCGCTGGTCGAGCAGCTGGCCGACGAATGCGGGATCCGGTTCGTCGCGCGCGAGATCAGCGAGGTCGAACTGCGCTCGGCCGACGAGATCATGCTGACGTCGGCCACGAAGGAAATCCTGCCTGTGACGTCGCTCGACGATCTGCCCGTGCAGGGCGGCAAGCCGGGCCCCGTGTTCGCGGCGCTGTATGACGCGTACCAGCGTGCGAAGGCACGCGAGTTTGAACAGTTTGACCTAACCCGGAGAAAATGATGAGCGAACCGACCAAAACCGTCGAGGTCACCGGCGCGATCGAGACCCGGAAGGAGTCGCTGCTGGAGTTTCCGTGCGATTTCCCGATCAAGATCATGGGCAAGGCGCATCCCGAGTTCAAGGACACGATCTTCAAGGTCGTGGCCGTTCACGACAACGAGATCGACGTCGAGAAGATCGAGGAGCGCGCGTCGAGCGGCGGTAATTACACGGGCCTGACGATCACCGTGCGCGCGACGAGCCAGGAACAGCTCGACAACATCTACCGCGCGCTGACCGGCCATCCGATGGTCAAGGTCGTGCTCTAAGGGGCCGTTCCGGTGGCCCGGGATCAGCGCAAACGGCCGCTGATCCCTTTCCATCCTCCCTCCAGCGCGCACTCGGCGGGGCATTTTCCCGCCGCGCGCCGCGCGTCCAGCTCGTCGCACAGCCGCTTGTATTCGGCGACCTCCTCGAACAACCAGGTCCGGAACGCCTGCACGCGCGGCGTGTTGAGCAGCGGCGGCGGACACACGAAAAAATAGTGCCACGGGCTCGGCCCGTCGATGTCGAACAGGCGCACGATGCGCCCGTCGAGCAGGTCGTGGACCGCGAGCGAGCGGCGCACCAGCGCGATGCCCTGGCCCTCGATCGCGGCCAGCAGCAGGTTCGACGAATCCTGGTACAGGATCCCCCGTTTCGGCTCGGTCAGCGTATCGAGCCCGGCCGCGTCGAACCACGGCCGCCACAGCTCGTCGTCCGAGCGCAGCAGTGGGTAGTGCACGAGATCGGCGGGCGTCTGCGGCAGCTTGCCGCCATTCAGCGTCGGCGCGCAGGCCGGAAAGAACACCTCCTCGAACAGCGGCTCCACGTGCAGCCCCGGATAGCTGCCGAAGCCGAAGCGGATCGCCAGATCGACGTCGTCGCGCGCGAAATCGGTGAGCGAGTTGGTCGACTGCAGTTCGACGTCGATTTCCGGATGCCGCTCGATGAACGTGCCGATGCGCGGCGTGATGAAGCGCGCGGCGAACGACGACAGCATCGACACCACCAGCCGCCGGTCGCGGTCGCTCGCGCGCACGTCGCGCGTCGCGTCGGCGATCACCATCAGCGCGGTGCGGATCTGCTGCGCGTACCGCATGCCGGCGTCGGTCAGGCACAGCCGCTTGCCGTTGCGCGTGAACAGCTGCACGCCGAGCTCTTCCTCGAGCGCGCGCACCTGGTGGCTGACCGCGCCGTGCGTGACGAACAGCTCGTCGGCGGCGCGCGAGAAGTTCTCGTGGCGCGCGGCGGCTTCGAACGCGCGAATCGCGTTCAGCGCGGGGAGCTGGCGGAGGTCCATTTGCTAATTTTCCTCACATCGACGTGAAAATTGGTCGTTTGGTCGGACGCCTTCGAGTGACTACGATTGTAGCCATCGGAGCACTTATTGGCGGAGTCGATCATGCAAGAAATCTCTTCAAGCATCACCTTCGAAATTCCCCCGGGCGAGACCGTGCCGATGAGGGTGCAACGCAGCACGCGGCTGGTCGTCCAGTGCGGGCCGGTCTGGGCGACGCGCAGCAACGACGTCGACGACTACTTCCTGGCCGACGGCGAGACGCTGAAGCTGCGCCGCGGCGAGCGGCTGTGGCTCAGCGCGGAAGGCCGCGAGGGCGCGTGCGTCGCGTTCTCGGTGTCGCGGCCGCCGCGGGAAGTCGCGCTCGGCGGGCTGACCCGGCTGCGCCAACGCGTGAGCGCGCTGTTCCATGACGGCTGGCGCACCGTCTGACCATCATTTCATCCGACGGATACCGGCGATCCGTCCCCCTCCCCAGGCCGGCGAGACCCACGGGTTTTCGGTAAACTACCGCCCATGTCCGTTTCGCCGGTTTCCATCGTGTCCACGCCTGTCGCCGTTTCCGCATCGCCCGCCGGAGTCCCGGATCAGCCGGTCCAGCCGGTCACCGTGCGCTGGCGGGGCAGCGAGGCGTACGAGGCGAGCTTCGACGCGATGCGCACGTTCACCGATACGCGCACGGCCGACACCGGCGACGAGATCTGGGTGGTCGAGCATCCGCCCGTCTACACGCTCGGCCAGGCCGGCGACCCGGCGCACCTGCTGGTGGCCGACAGCGGCGTGCCGCTCGTGAAGGTCGACCGCGGCGGACAAATCACTTACCACGGCCCCGGCCAGATCGTCGTCTACCTGTTGCTGGACCTGCGCCGGCGCAAGCTGATGGTGCGCACGCTCGTGACGAAGATCGAGGAGGCCGTGATCGAAACCCTCGCGGCGTATAATCTCGCTTCGGTCCGCAAGGCGGGCGCGCCGGGGATCTACGTGGCATCCGGCGTGCACGAGGGCGCGAAAATCGCGGCCCTCGGCCTGAAGATCCGTAACGGCTGCAGCTATCACGGGCTGAGCCTGAACGTGAAGATGGATCTGCGCCCGTTTCTTGCGATCAACCCGTGCGGCTATGCCGGACTGGAAACCGTCGACATGGCGAGCCTCGAGGTTGCCGCCGACTGGAACGACGTCGCCCGCACGCTGGTGCGCCGTCTGATCGCCAACCTCGACGGCGCATCCGCGGCCGCCGACAAGCCGCACGCACTGGAACAATCGAATGACTGACGTTACCGCTTCTCCCGCACCGGCCGACACGGCCGCGACCCCTGCCTACGATCCGACCGCCAAGCAGAAGGCGCAGGCGAAGACGGCGCGCATCCCGATCAAGGTCATTCCGATCGAAAAGCTGAAGAAGCCCGAGTGGATTCGCGTGAAGGCGGCCACCGGCAGCTCGCGTTTCAACGAGATCAAGACGATCCTGCGCGAGCACAACCTGCACACCGTGTGCGAGGAGGCGAGCTGCCCGAACATCGGCGAATGCTTCGGCAAGGGCACCGCGACGTTCATGATCATGGGCGACAAGTGCACGCGCCGCTGCCCGTTCTGCGACGTCGGCCACGGTCGTCCCGATCCGCTCGACGCCGACGAACCGAAGAACCTCGCGCGCACGATCGCGGCGCTCAAGCTCAAGTACGTGGTGATCACGAGCGTCGACCGCGACGACCTGCGCGACGGCGGTGCGGCTCACTTCGTCGAGTGCATCCGCGAAGTGCGCGAGCAGTCGCCGGACACGCGCATCGAAATCCTGACGCCGGACTTCCGCGGCCGTCTCGACCGCGCGATCTCGATCCTGAACGCCGCGCCGCCGGACGTGATGAACCACAACCTCGAAACGGTGCCTCGCCTGTACAAGGAAGCGCGTCCGGGTTCCGACTACGCGCATTCGCTGAAGCTCTTGAAGGACTTCAAGGCGCTGCATCCGGACGTCGCGACGAAGTCGGGCCTGATGGTCGGCCTCGGCGAGACGGAAGAGGAAATCCTGCAGGTGATGCGCGACCTGCGCGCGCACGACGTCGACATGCTGACGATCGGCCAGTACCTGCAGCCGTCCGAGCACCACCTGCCGGTGCGCGCGTACGTGCATCCGGATACCTTCAAGATGTACGAGGAAGAAGCGTACAAGATGGGCTTTACGCACGCGGCCGTCGGTGCGATGGTGCGTTCGAGCTATCACGCCGATCTGCAGGCGCATGGGGCCGGGGTGGTCTGAGCATCGCACACGCCTCCATCTGCAGCAGTCCCGAGCAGTCGAAAAAAGCCCGCAGCAATGCGGGCTTTTTCGTTGGCGCGGCGGTTGCCCGCGCCCGCGCACGGCAATCGGCACCCGATCGGACGTGCAATCCGGTCGAGCGTGGAAAGCAAAGCTGAAACGGCATCGATAGCTTCGCAGGATAAGTTCGCTCCCGCCGCGCGCAAAGCCCGTAAAGTCGGCTCTCCCGCAGCAATGCCCGCATTCCGAAGGAGAGCCGCATGTCCCGTTTCAGCTTCATCCGCCGCGCCGTCGTCGCGCTGACCGCCTTTGCCGCGCTCGGCGCGGCGCACGCCGAATCGCGCGAAGTCGTGATCGCGTACCAGGACATGGTCGTGCCGTGGCGCTACGCGCAGGCGAGCGGTGAAGTCGAAAAGGCGACCGGCTACAAGGTCACGTTCCGCAAGCTCGACAGCGGCGCCGACGTGATCCGCGCGCTCGCGTCGGGCTCCGTGCAGCTCGGCGAAGCCGGCTCGAGCCCGATCGCGGCCGGCCTGTCGCAGGGGCTCGACATTTCGCTGTTCTGGGTGCTCGACAACATCAACGATGCCGAGGCGCTCGTCGCGCGCAACGGCTCGGGCGTGACCAGCATCGCCGCGTTGAAGGGCAAGAAGATCGGCGTGCCGTTCGTGTCGACGTCGCACTTCCATACGCTCGTCGCGCTGCAGGCCGCGGGCGTCAATCCGAACGACGTGAAGATCGTCAACCTGCGTCCGCCCGAAGTCGCGGCGGCGTGGGCGCGCGGCGACATCGACGCGACCTATATCTGGGATCCGGTGCTCGCGAAGGTCAAGCAGTCGGGCACCGTGCTGACGACGTCCGGCCAGGTTGCGAAGGAAAGTGGCAAGGCGACCTTCGACGGCTTCGTCGTGAGCCGCAAGTTCGCGCGCGAGAACCCCGAGTTCGTCACGCGTTTCGTGAAGGTGCTCGCGGCGGCAGACGCCGACTACCGCGCGCATGCGGCGGCGTGGAAGGTCGGCTCGCCGCAGGTCGCGGCGGTGGCGAAGGTGTCCGGCGCGAACGCGCAGGACGTGCCGGCCAGCCTCGCGCTCTACGCATTCCCGACGGCGGCCGAGCAAGCATCGCCGACGTGGCTCGGCGGCGGCGCGCAATCGGGCGCCGCGAAGTCGCTCGCGGCCACGGCCACGTTCCTCAAATCGCAAGGCACGATCCAGACGGTGCTGTCCGACTATTCGGCCGGCGTCGATCCGCAGTTCGTGCAGAAGGCCGCGCGCTGAGCGCGGCCATTCAGCCCACTCATCGCGGAGCCCCGATCATGAGCACGCTGGAAGTCCGTCAGGTATCGGTCACCTATCCGGGCGAGCGCGGCAGGCCGACGACGCAGGCGCTCGCGCAGGTCGACCTGCGCATCGATGCCGGTGAATTCGTCGTCGCGCTCGGCGCGTCCGGGTGCGGCAAGACCACGCTGCTGAACTGCATGGCCGGCTTCGTCGCACCGACGACGGGCGACGTGCGGGTCGACGGCGTGCCGGTCACGGGCCCCGGCGCCGATCGCGGCGTCGTGTTCCAGAAATACGCGCTGCTGCCGTGGCTCGACGTGCTCGACAACGTCGCGCTCGGACTGCGCTTCGCGCGCGTGTCGAAGGCCGAACGCGATGCACGGGCGCGCGAGATGCTCACACTCGTCGGCCTCGAGCGTCATGCGCATGCGCGCGTGTACGAGCTGTCGGGCGGGATGCAGCAGCGGGTCGGCATCGCGCGGGCGCTCGCGAGCGACCCGCGCGTGCTGCTGATGGACGAGCCGATGGGCGCGCTCGATGCGATGACGCGCGGCACGATGCAGGCGCTCGTGCTCGACGTGTGGGCGCGCACCGGCAAGACGGTGTTCTTCATCACGCACGACGTCGAGGAGGCGTTGTTCCTCGCGACGCGTCTGATCGTGATGACGCCGGGCCCCGGTCGCATTGCCGAAACCTTCGAGCTGCCGTTCGCGCGGCGCTACGTCGAATCGCGCGATGCGCGCGCGGTGAAGTCGTCGCCGGACTTCATCGCGTGGCGCGAGCGGCTGATCGCGTACCTGCATCGCGACGAGGCGGCGGCGGAGCCCGCGTGATGAGTGAACTCGCACGGCACGGGGTGGCCGTGGGGCGCGGCCGGAACAGCACTTTGCACAGGCAGGACAGCATGAGCACACAGGATTCTTGGACGGCCGATCGTGCGGCCGCCGATTTCGAACGGGACGATCGCACGCCGCGTCGGGCGGCGCCGCGCCGTGCGCCGTCGTCGCGCCGTTACCGGTTGCCGGGGCAGGGGAAGACGGCCGGGTTGAGCGCCGCGACGGTCGCGGCGCTGGCCGTGCTGTGGTGGGTCGCGACGCATCTGCAGTGGCTGCCGCCGCTGTTCCTGCCCGCGCCGGAAGCAGTGTGGACCGCATTCGTCGATGCGTGGCACGGCCGCATCCAGGGCGGCCTGCCGTTGTCGGACCATCTGTTGTGGAGCGCGGCCCGCGTGTTCGGCGCGTTCGCGCTCGCGACCGCGATCGGCGTGCCGGCCGGCATCCTGATGGGCGTGAGCCGCATCGCACGCGGCGTGCTCGATCCGCTGCTGGAGTTCTACCGGCCGCTGCCGCCGCTCGCGTATCTGCCGCTCGTCGTGATCTGGTTCGGCATCGACGAGACGGCCAAGCTGGTCGTGATCTTTCTCGCGTGCTTCGCGCCGATCGCGATGGCCGCGCGCGCCGGCGTGCGTGCCGCAACCGTCGAGCAGATCAACGCCGCGTATTCGCTCGGCGGCAGCTTCGCGCAGATCGTGCGCCATGTCGTGCTGCCGGCCGCGCTGCCGGAGATCCTCACCGGGCTGCGGATCGCGATCGGGTTCGGCTGGACGACGCTCGTCGCGGCCGAGATGGTCGCCGCGACGGCCGGGCTCGGGCAGATGGTGCTCAACGCATCGAGCTTCCTGCGCACCGACATCGTCGTGATGGGCATCCTGCTCATCGGCGCGATCGCGTGGCTGTTCGATCTCGCGATGCGGTGGGTCGAGCGGCGGGTGGTGCCGTGGAAGGGGCGGGGGTGACGTCACGCTGACGGCACGGGCAACGGACGCGTACGCGCCGCCCGCGCCTTTCGCGCTCAATCGCCCATCGCGATCCCTTCGCGTCGCGGATCCGCGCCGCCGAACCACACCGTCTGCCCCTGCACGTTCAGCCGCTGGATCCCCTGCAGCCCCGAGTTCATCTCGACGATCTGCACGTCGTGCCCGCGTCCCTTCAACCCGTCCACGAGCGCGTCCGACACGCGGCCGCGTTCGAGCTGCGTTGGCCCGTTCATCGACCCGAAGTTCGGCAGCGCGATCGCCTGCTGCATCGTCATGCCCCAGTCGAGCACGCCGACCAGCGTTTTCGCGACGTGATTGATGATCGCGGGGCCGCCGGCCGAGCCGACGATCATCGTCACCTGCTTCGTCTTCTTGTCGAACACGAGCTCCGGCGACATCGCCGAGCGCGGCCGCTTGCCCGGCTGCACGCGGTTCGCGACCGGCCGGCCGTTGTCGTTCGACACGAACGAGAAATCGGTGAGCTGGTTGTTCAGCATGAAGCCGCGCACCATCAGCCGCGAGCCGAACGCGTCCTCGATGCTGGTCGTCATCGACAGCGCCTGGCCGTAGCGGTCGACGATCGCGATGTCGGAGGTCGACGGCCATTCGGGGCTGCGGTCATCGGCCATCGCGAGCGTCGCACCCTGCGGCGTGCCGGCCTGCGCGACGCCCATGCTGGTGTCGCCGATCAGCCGCGCGCGCTGTGCGAGATAGGTCTTGTCGGTGAGGCTCGCCCAGGTGCCGCCCGGCAGCGGCACGAAATCGGGATCGGCCACGTAGCGTGCACGGTCCGCATACGCGAGGCGCCCGGCTTCGCTGAACAGGTGCGCGGCGAACGGCGTCGGCTCGTAGCCGACGTCGTTGCGCACCGGCTTCTGCGCGCCGATCTGCTGCCAGTCGGGCATCGCTTCGAGCATGCCGAGCATCTGCGCGATCGCGAGGCCGCCCGACGACGGCGGCGGCATCCCGCACACGATCGAGCGCCGGTAGTCGGCGCACAGCGGCGCGCGGACCTTCGCCTTGTAGCGCGCGAGATCCTGCAGCGACAGCAGCCCCGGGTTGGTCGGGTGCTTGCGCACCTTCGTGACGATGTCGCGCGCGATCGCGCCGCTGTAGAACGCGTTCGCGCCGCGGTCGGCGACCTGGCGCAGCACGGTCGCGAGCGCCGGGTTCTTCAGCACCGTGCCGGCGGCCTTCGGGGTGCCGTCCGCGTTGTAGAAGTACGCGCGGGCCGCCGGGTCGTTCTTCAGGTACTTGTCGTTCGCGATCAGCATCGCGAGCCGCGGGCTGATCGTGAAGCCGCGCTCGGCGAGCCGGATGGCGGGCTGGAACAGCCGGCGCCACGGCAGCTTGCCGTGCGCGCGGTGCGCGGCGTCGAGCATGCGCAGCACGCCCGGCGTGCCGACCGAGCGCCCGCCGACGACACCTTCGTAGAAGCTCATCGGCTGGCCGGTCGGCCCGTAGAACAGCCGGTCGGTCGCGGCGGCCGGCGCGGTTTCGCGGCCGTCGTACGCCTGCGTTGCACGGCCGTCGAAGTACAGCATGAACGCGCCGCCGCCGATGCCCGACGATTGCGGCTCGACGAGCGCCAGCACCATCTGCGTCGCGATGGCCGCGTCGATCGCGGTGCCGCCGGCCTTCAGCATGTCGTAGCCGGCTTGCGTCGCGAGCGGGTTCGCGGCCGCGATCATGAAATGCTGCGAGGTCCAACCCGACTTGTCCGTCCAGCCGGACGACAGTTCGGGCGCGTGAACGCCCGGCAGCGGGACGGCCGCGCCCGATGCGGCGGTGACCGGGACGACGGCGCCCGATGGCGCGGACGGGGACGTGCAGCCGGCGTTGAACGCGACGAGCGCGACGGCGGCGAGCAGCGTCCAGGGACGCGAATACGGACGAATCCGGTCGAACATTGAACCCTCGGCAGCAGTGAATTCGAAGGAGACGGCGGCGTGGACGTCGGCGCGGGCGCAACGGCGCTGCCCGCCCCGGCGCGCTATTGTCGCCGCGCGCCCGGCGGCTTGTCATCCGACAGGAAACCCTGACGCATCCCGCCGGGCCCGCCCCGGCCGGTCTTTCCGGCCTGTTCGAGGATGAACTCTATGAACGTCGAGGTCGCGCGCGTGTGGTGGCGATTCGGCATGTACAGCATGTACATGTGGGTGCCGAAGATGCTGAGCCGGTACGCGTCGAGCGACGTGACGACGGCGCCGTGCCGCAGGTCGTCCTGCATCACGTAGTCGGGCACGATGCCGACGCCGATCCCCGCGAGGATCGCCTGACGCAGGAACAGGAAGTTCTCCGAAATCAGCGTCGGTTCGAGCAGCACCTCGTGGCGTTCGTCGCCGAGATACGCGGCGATGCGGAGCTGCCGGCCCATCACCGTCGCGGTGACGACCGGCGCGGCGGCCAGCGCGCCGAGGCTCGCCGGCATCCCGTGCGCGGCCGCGAACGCGGGCGACGCGCACGCGACGTAGCGCACCGCGCCCATGTCGCGCGCGACCAGGTTCTGCGGCGGCTCGGACATCACGCGGATCGCGATGTCGACTTCGTCGCGCATCAGGTCTTCCACGCGATTCTCGAACACCACGTCGAGCACGATGCCCGGATGCCGCCGCTTGAACGCGAGCAGCCATTCGGACATCACGATCTGCCCGTAGCCGCTCGGCACCGACAGCCGCACGCGGCCCTGCAGGTCCTGCCCGAGCGTCGTCACCGATTCCTGCGCGGCGAGCAGTTCGTTGCGGATGCGCCGGCCGTGTTCGTACAGCTTCAGCCCGATCTCGGTCGGCTCCATGCGCCGCGTCGTGCGCCGCACCAGTTGCTGGCCGATCGAGCGCTCGAGCTGGTTGAGCCGGTAACTGACGTTCGCCCGGCTCATCTTGAGCCGCTGCGCGGCCTTGCTGAGATTGCCGGCGTCGAGGATCTCGACGAGCAGCGTCAGCGCGTTCAGGTCCATGCCCGTGTTCTCCTGATCCGGCCCGTTTAACGGTCGGAAAGCATCCAGTGTCAAGTCAGACTTGACAGCTTGTAAAGGCGTGCGGGAATTGTCAATGAATCTCGATCAATCGAGAATCGGGTCATGCCTGCTGCATCGACAGCTTCGACAGGAGACGCCATGAATTCCCCCGCCACGCCCCCAACCGGCACCGTCACGCGCGAGCGGCGCGACAAGGTGCTCGTCGTCACGATCGACCATCCGCCCGTCAACGCGCTGTCCGCCGACGTGCGGCGCGGCCTCGCCGACGCGATCGACGCCGCGCAGGCCGACGACGCGATCCGCGCGGTGCTGATCGTCGGCGCCGGCCGCAACTTCATCGCGGGCGCCGACATCCGCGAATTCGGCAAGCCGCCGGTGCCGCCGTCGCTGCCCGACGTGTGCGAGCGGATCGAGTCCGGCACGAAGCCGGTCGTGGTCGCGCTGCACGGCGCGACGCTCGGCGGCGGCCTCGAAGTCGCGCTGGCCGCGCATTACCGGCTCGCGGTGCCCGGCGCGAAACTCGGGCTGCCCGAAGTGACGCTCGGCCTGCTGCCCGGCGCGGGCGGCACGCAGCGCGCGCCGCGCCTGATCGGCGCGAAGGCCGCGCTCGACCTGATGCTGACGGGCCGTCATGCGAGCGCGGAGGAAGCGCTCGCGCTCGGCCTCGTCGATCGCGTCGCGCACAGCGACGACACGCTCGCCGAAGGGCTCGCCTATGCGCAGGAACTCGTGTCGCTCGGCGCACCGGTGCGCCGCACGCGCGATGCGCAGGGCCTGGCGGACCGCACGGCCGCGCAGGCGGCGATCGACGCGGCCCGCGCCGAATTGCCGAAGAAGTCGCGCGGCCTGTTCTCGCCGGCGAAGATCGTCGACGCGGTCGAGGCCGCGCTCACGCAGTCGTTCGACGCGGGAATGAAGTTCGAACGCAGCCTGTTCCTGCAATGTCTGGACAGCCCGCAGCGCGCGGGCCTCGTGCATGCGTTCTTCGCGGAACGCGAGGCGGCGAAGGCGCCCGAGGCGCGACGCGCGAGCGCACGGCCGGTCGGGCGGATCGGCGTGGTCGGCGGCGGCACGATGGGCGCGGGCATCGCGGTCGCGGCGCTCGACGCCGGGCTGCCGGTGACGATGATCGAGCGCGACGAAGCCTCGCTCGCGCGCGGCCGGGCGCACGTCGAGAAGGTGTACGACGGCCTCGTCGCGAAAGGGCGGATGACGCCCGCCGCGCACGCGGCGCGCCTCGTGCGCTTCAAGGGCAGCACGTCGTACGACGCGCTCGCGCAGGTCGACGTCGTGATCGAAGCCGTATTCGAGGACATGGCCGTGAAGCAGGCCGTGTTCGCCGAACTCGCCCGCGTGTGCAAGCCGGGCGCGGTGCTCGCGACCAACACGTCGTATCTCGACATCGACGCGCTCGCCGCGAGCATCGACCGGCCGGCCGACGTGATCGGCCTGCATTTCTTCTCGCCGGCCAACGTGATGAAGCTGCTCGAGATCGTCGTGCCGGCGCGCGTGAGCCCGGACGTCGTCGCGACCGCGTTCGCGCTGGCCCGGCAGTTGAAGAAGACGCCGGTGCGCGCGGGCGTATGCGACGGCTTCATCGGCAACCGGATCCTCGCCGTCTACCGGACGGCGGCCGACTACCTGATGGAAGACGGCGCGTCGCCGTACCAGATCGATCGCGCGGTGCGCGAATTCGGCTTCCCGATGGGGCCGTTCCAGGTCGTCGACCTCGCGGGCGGCGACATCGGCTGGGCGACCCGCAAGCGCCGCGCGGCGACGCGCGATCCGAATGCGCGCTACGTGGAGATTTCCGACCGGCTGTGCGAGCGCGGCTGGTTCGGGCAGAAGACCGGCCGCGGCTACTACCTGTATCTGGACGGCGCGCGCGTCGGCACGCCCGACCCGGAAGTCGACGCGATCGTCGCGGAAGAACGCGCGAAGAAGGGCATCACGCCGCGCACGTTCACCGACGACGAGATCCTGCGCCGCTACCTCGCCGCGATGATCAACGAAGGCGCGAACGTCGTGCACGAGAAGATCGCGCTGCGCCCGCTCGACGTCGACGCGGTGTTCCTGCACGGCTACGGCTTCCCGCGCTATCGCGGCGGCCCGATGCACTACGCGGACACGCTCGGCCTCGCGAACGTGCTCGCCGACATCCGCACGTTCGCGAAGGACGATCCGCTGTTCTGGAAGCCGTCGCCGCTGCTCGTCGATCTCGTCGCGCGCGGCGCGGATTTCGCGAGCCTGAACCACATCGACTGAACGCCAACCGCATTTGCCACGGACCGAAGATGGACCTCGATTTCACTCCCGAAGAGGAAGCCTTTCGCGCTGAAGTGCAGCGCTTCCTCGCCGCCGAACTGCCGGCGTGCACCGCGCGCAAGGTGAAGGGCGGCCTGCACCTGACGCGCGACGACATGCGCGAATGGCACGCGATCCTCAACGCGCGCGGCTGGCTCGCGAGCCACTGGCCGCGCGAATACGGCGGCCCCGGCTGGAGCGTCGCGCAGAAATTCCTGTTCGACAACGAATGTGCGCTCGCCGGCGCGCCGCGCATCGTGCCGTTCGGCGTGAACATGCTCGGCCCGGTGCTGATCAAGTACGGCAACGACGCGCAGAAGCGCCACTGGCTGCCGCGCATCCTCGACGGCACCGACTGGTGGTGTCAGGGCTACTCGGAGCCGGGCGCCGGCTCCGATCTCGCGTCGGTGAAGACGAGCGCGGTGCGCCACGGCGATCACTACGTCGTGAACGGCCAGAAGACGTGGACCACGCTCGGCCACTACGCGAACATGATCTTCTGCCTCGTGCGCACCGCGACCGACGTGCGCAAGCAGGAAGGCATCAGCTTCCTGCTGATCGACATGAATACGCCGGGCGTCGACGTGCGTCCGATCATCACGCTCGACGGCGAGCACGAGGTGAACGAAGTGTTCTTCACCGACGTGCGCGTGCCGGTCGAGAACCTAGTCGGCGAAGAGAATCGCGGCTGGACCTACGCGAAATACCTGCTCACGTACGAGCGCACCAACATCGCGGGGATCGGCTTCTCGACCGCCGCGCTCGACCGGCTGCGCGCGGTGGCCGCGAAGGTCACCAAGAACGGCCGGCCGCTCGCGGACGATCCGTTCTTCGCGGCGCGGCTCGCGCGCGTCGAGATCGAGCTGGAAAACATGCGCACGACCAACCTGCGCGTGCTGGCCGCGGTCGCGGGCGGCGGCGTGCCGGGCGCGGAAAGCTCGATGCTGAAGATTCGCGGCACGCAGATCCGCCAGGAGATCACCGCGCTGATGCGGCGCGCGATGGGGCCGTACGCGCAGCCGTTCGTCGACGACGCGCTCGACGCCGATTACGACGGCGAACCGGTCGGCCCGGAAGAAGCCGCGAGCGCCGCGCAGCAGTATTTCAACAATCGCAAGCTGTCGATCTTCGGCGGCTCGAACGAGATCCAGAAGAACATCATCGCGAAGATGATGCTCGGGCTGTAACGAGGGACGCGACGATGGATTTCCAGCACACAGAAGACCGCCGGATGCTGGCGGACACGTTGAACCGCTTCATCGCCGAACAGTACGCGTTCCCGGTGCGCGACCGCATCGCGCAGTCGGCCGAAGGCTTCGACCGCGCGATGTGGCAGCGCTTCGCCGAACTCGGCACGGTCGGCGCGCTGTTTGCCGAAGCCGACGGCGGCTTCGGCGGCGCGGGCTTCGACATCGCCGTGGTGTTCGAATGCCTCGGGCGCGGGCTCGTCGTCGAGCCGTTCCTCGGCGCGCTGCTCGCGGGCCGCGCGCTGTCGCTCGCCGGCGGCGATGCGCATCGCGACCGGCTCGCCGCATTGATCGACGGCAGCGCGAGCGCCGCGTTCGCGCACGACGAACCGGGCTCGCACTATGAACTGACGACCGTGCGCACGCGCGCCGAACGGTCCGGCGACGGCTGGGTGCTGACCGGCGCGAAAGGTGTCGTCGACCAGGCCGCGCAGGCGGCGTTCTTCGTCGTCAGCGCGCGCGTGTCCGGCAACGACGACGACGCGGCCGGCATCGGCCTGTTCGTCGTGCCGGCCGATGCGCCGGGCGTGTCGCTGCGCGACTACCGGAAGATCGACGGCGGCCGCGCGGCCGAAGTGCGCTTGGAGCGTGTCGCGCTGCCGGCCGACGCCGCGCTCGGCGCGCCGGAGGCGCTCGACGGCGAAGCGGGCGCCGAGCTGCTCGAACGCGTGCTCGGCTACGGGCTGCTCGCGCTGTCGGCGGAAGCGCTCGGCGCGATGGACGTCGCGAAGGAGCACACGCTCGACTACCTGCGCACGCGCAAGCAGTTCGGGTTGCCGATCGGCAGCTTCCAGGCGCTGCAGCACCGGATGGCCGACCTGCTGCTCGAAGTCGAGCAGGCGCGCTCGGCCGTGATCAACGCGGCCGCGCAGCTCGACGCGCCGCGCGCGGTGCGCGAGCGCGCGCTCGCGGCGGCGAAATACAGCATCGGCCGGATCGGCACGCTCGTCGCCGAGGAAAGCATCCAGCTGCACGGCGGGATCGGGATGACGTGGGAGTTGCCGCTGTCGCACTACGCGAAGCGGCTGGTGATGATCGATCACCAGCTCGGTGACGAGGATCATCATCTCGCGCGCTACATCGCGCTGTCGAAACAGTAACGGCGAAAACGCGAATGGAGGAGACAAGGATGACGAACGAACGGTGCGCGTTGCCGCTGGCGGGCGTGAAGGTGCTCGATTTCTCGCGCGTGCTGGCCGGCCCGTGGTGCGCGATGGTGCTGGCCGATTTCGGTGCGGAAGTGATCAAGGTCGAGCACCCGGCGCGCGGCGACGATACGCGCGACTGGGGGCTGCGGATCGGCGACACCGAAACCACCTATTTCAACAGCGTGAACCGCAGCAAGCGGTCGATCTGCGTCGACCTGCAGACGGAAGCCGGCCAGCGCATCGCGCGCGAGCTGGCCGCGCAGGCCGACGTGCTGATCCACAACTTCAAGTTCGGCGGCGCGGAGAAACTCGGGCTCGGCTACGACGCGCTGGCCGAACTGAATCCGCGCCTCGTGCACTGCGCGATCTCGGGCTACGACCGGTCGGGCGCCGAGGCCGCGCGGCCCGGCTACGACCTCGTCGTGCAGGGCGAGGCCGGGCTGATGGCGCTGAACGGCGAGGCCGGCCAGCCGCCGCTGAAGTTCGGCGTCGCGGCGGTCGACCTGTTCACCGGCATGTATTCGGCGCAGGCGATCCTCGCCGCGTTGTACGAACGCCATGCGACCGGGCGCGGGCGGCGCATCGAGATGGCGCTGTTCGATTGCGGGCTGATGATCACCGCGTACTACGGGCTCGACGCGCTGCTGATGGGCGAGGACCCGCCGCGCTACGGCAACGCGCATCCGTCGATCGTGCCGTACGGCGTGTTCGACGCGGCCGACGGTCCGCTCGTGATCACGGTCGGCAACAACACGCAGTTCGCGCGCTTCTGCGACGCGATCGAGCGGCCCGATCTCGCGGCCGACGAACGCTACAAGACCAACCTCGGCCGCTCGGAGAATCGTGCCGACCTGCTGCCCGAGATTCGTCGCGAACTGGCACGCCGGTCGCGCGCGACGCTGCTCGCCGCGCTCGCCGATGCGGGCATCCCGTGCGGCGAAGTGCTCGGGCTGCACGAAGCGCTGACGTCCGAACGTGCGACGAGTGCCGGGCTCGTCACGCGGCAGCCGCATCCGGTCGCGGGCGGCGTCGACGTGCTTGCGCCGCCGTACCGCTTCGACGGCGCGCGGCTGCCGGTGCGCGGCGCGCCGCCGGTGCTCGGCGCCGATACCGAGGCGGTGCTGGGCGGCTGGCTCGGGATGTCGGCGGAGGACGTCGCGCGGCTGCGGGCGGATCGCATCGTGTAATTCAATTTACCGCCGCGGCGCGGGCGGAACAGTCGACGCGCGCCGACCATTCCACAAAACACCGCTCGCCATGACGAGCTGGAAATGGAGACACCATGGAGCTTTCCGTCATCGAATCGGTCACGGCGCGCCGCGACTACCAGCAGCTCGTGCGGGCACGGCGCCGCTTCAGCTTCACGCTGACGGCGCTGATGATCGCCACCTACTACGGCTTCATCCTGCTCGTCGCGCTCGCGCCGCACGTGCTCGCCGCGCCGCTGTACCGCGGCGCGACGACGACGGTCGGGATCGCCGCGGGTGTCGCGATCATCCTGATCGCGATCGGCCTGACCGCGTGCTACGTGCTGCGCGCGAACCGTGCGTTCGACCGCCGCGTCGACGCGATCCTGCAACGTTCGTGACGGAGGCCCGCATGCGACGCATTGCGCGCGCGCTCGGCGCGCTGACCGTTCTCGTCTCCTCCACCGCCCATGCGACCGGTGTCGCCGGCCCGATGCCCGACAAGGTCGAGCTGAACCCGGTCGCGATCGCGATGTTCTTCGCGTTCGTGTTCGCGACGCTCGCGCTCACGCGCTGGGCCGCGCGCCGCACCCGCTCGACGCGCGACTTCTACACGGCCGGCGGCGGCATCACCGGGCTGCAGAACGGGCTCGCGATCGCCGGCGACTACATGTCGGCCGCGTCGTTCCTCGGGCTGTCGGGGATGGTGTTCATGTTCGGCTTCGACGGGCTGATCTATTCGATCGGCTTCCTGGTCGGCTGGCCGTTCGTGATGTTCCTGATCGCCGAACCGCTGCGCAACCTCGGCAAGTTCACGTTCGTCGACGTCGTCGCGTACCGCTTCGCGCAGCGGCCGATCCGGCTGCTGACGTCGGCGAACGCGCTGACCATCGTCGTGCTGTACCTCGTCGTGCAGATGGTCGGCGCGGGCAAGCTGATCCAGCTGCTGTTCGGGCTGTCGTACGGCACGGCCGAGCTGATCGTCGGCGTGCTGATGGTCGTCTACGTGTTCTTCGGCGGGATGACCGCGACCACCTGGGTGCAGGTGATCAAGGCCGTGCTGCTGCTGTGCGGCGCGACGCTGCTCGCGGTGCTCGCGCTCGGCGAGTTCGGCTTCAGCATCGACGCGATGTTCCGCCGCGCGGTGGCCGTGCATCCGGGCGCGCTGTCGATCATGGGGCCCGGCAAGCTGATCCGCGACCCGGCCAACGCGCTGTCGCTCGGCATCGCGCTGATGTTCGGCACGGCCGGCTTCCCGCACATCCTGATGCGCTTCTTCACGGTGCCGAACGCGAAGGAGGCGCGCAAGTCGGTGCTCTACGCGACGGGCTTCATCGGCTACTTCTACCTGCTGACCTTCGTGATCGGCTTCTCGGCGATCGTGCTGCTCGCGCAGCATCCGGAATTCTTCCGGCTCGGCGCGAACGGCACGTTCAACCTGACGCACGACCTGCTCGGCGGCTCGAACATGGTCGCGGTGAAGCTCGCGCAGGCAGTGGGCGGCAACTGGTTCTACGGGTTCATCGCGGCCGTCACGTTCGCGACGATCCTCGCGGTGGTCGCGGGCCTGACGCTCGCCGGCGCGACGACGATCTCGCACGACCTGTATGCGCAGATGTGGGCGCGCGGCAAGCCCGACGAACGGCTCGAGATGCGCATCTCGCGCGCGGCGACGATCGGGCTGTCGGCCGTCGCGATCGCGCTGTCGATCCTGTTCGAGCACGTGAACGTCGCGTTCATGGTCGGGCTCGTCGCGGCGGTGGCCGCGAGCGCCAATTTCCCGGTGCTCGCGATGTCGATCTTCTGGCGCGGGATGACGACGCGCGGCGCGGTGCTCGGCGGCGGCCTCGGCCTCGTGTCGGCGGTCGCGCTCACGGTGTTGTCGAAGTCGGTGTGGGTCGACGTGCTGCACCACGCGCACGCGGCAGTGTTCCTCGACAACCCGGCGCTCGTGTCGGTGCCACTCGCGTTCGTCGGGATCGTGGTCGGTTCGCTCGCGGATCGTGGCGAGCGCGCACGCCGCGAGCGCGACGCGTTCGCGCAGCAGGAGTTCTACGCGCAGACCGGCCTGCTGGCCGGCGAGGCCGTGCAGCACTGATTCCTCTGACAAAATCGGCCAACCGTCCGGATCGCCGGACGAATATTTTCCGGAAATCCGGAATCCCGGATTTCCTTGCCTGCCGCATTATGGGAAATACAATGAAAACAACGGCTTGAGGGGTTCCGGAAACCTGGCATCGACCTTGCAATATAAAGCGCATGGCCGGCCTCCGGCCTGACTATTAAACCAAGGAGACAACCGATGACCAATGCCTTCCTCCCCCTCCGGATGTCCTGAGGCATCGCTTGTTGCGGCACGGCAGCCGCGCGGGCGAATGCCTTTCCCCTGAGACATTCGCCTGCGCGCGTGACGCCGTTTCCACGGCTCATCTACTTCAGCAGGAACCATCGTGAAGAAGAAACCCTTCTACAAAGTGCTCTATGTGCAGGTGATTTTCGCCATCATCGTCGGCGTGATCCTCGGCCACTTCTACCCATCGATCGCCACCGACATGAAGCCGCTCGGCGACGGGTTCATCAAGCTGATCAAGATGGTGATCGGTCCGATCATCTTCTGTACGGTCGTCACCGGCATCGCCGGCATGGAGGACATGAAGAAGGTCGGCCGCGTCGGCGGCAAGGCGCTGCTGTACTTCGAGATCGTGTCGACCTTCGCGCTGCTGCTCGGCCTCGCGGCCACGCACCTGCTGCGTCCGGGCGTCGGCTTCAACATCGATCCGGCGACGCTCGACGGCAAGGCCGTCGCGTCGTACGCGGCGAAGGCGCACGGGCAGTCGACGGTCGACTTCCTGATGCACATCATCCCGAACACGATGGTCGACGCGTTCGCGCAGGGTGAAATCCTGCAGATCCTGCTGATCGCGCTGCTGTTCGGCAGCGTGCTCGCGCACCTCGGCGAGCGCGGCCGTGTGGTCACCGACTTCATCGACGGCCTGACGCGGGTGCTGTTCGGCATCGTGCACATCGTCACGAAGCTGGCCCCGATCGGCGCGTTCGGCGCGATGGCGTTCACGATCGGCAAGTACGGCGTCGGCTCGCTGGTGCCGCTGCTCAAGCTGATCGGCACGTTCTACCTGACGTCGGTCGTGTTCGTGCTCGTCGTGCTCGGCGCGATCGCGCGCTTCACCGGCTTCTCGATCATCCGCTTCGTGTCGTACATCAAGGAAGAGCTGCTGATCGTGCTCGGCACGAGCTCGTCGGAAGCCGCGCTGCCGCAGCTGATGGAAAAGCTCGAGAAGGCCGGCTGCTCGCGTTCGGTCGTGGGCCTCGTCGTGCCGACGGGCTATTCGTTCAACCTCGACGGCACCAACATCTACATGACGATGGCCGTGCTGTTCATCGCGCAGGCGACCAACATCGAGCTGACCTGGATGCAGCAGCTCACGCTGCTGGCCGTCGCGATGCTGACGTCGAAGGGCGCGAGCGGCGTGACCGGGGCGGGCTTCATCACGCTCGCCGCGACGCTGGCCGTCGTGCCGACGATCCCGCTGTCGGGCATGGTGCTGATCCTCGGCATCGACCGCTTCATGAGCGAATGCCGCGCGCTGACCAACATCGTCGGCAACGGCGTGGCGACGGTCGTCGTGTCGGCCTGGGAGAAGGAGCTCGACCGCAACAAGCTGCGCCAGGCGCTGAAGGGCGGCAGCGAAGTCGCGCCGACCGAGACGGCCGGCGTCTGACGCGATGAACGAGCAGGCGGCGGCGCCGCCCGCCGGCCGTGCGGCCCGCGGCGCCCGGGGCATCGAGGCGGAGGCCTATGACACAATAGGCGATCCGCATCGCCAGGAAGCCTCGACCGTGACGCGCCGCCTGCTCATCCTCGTCGTGCTTGCCGCCGCGCTCGTCGCGGCGTGCGCGCTCACGTGGACGCTCACCTGGCAGCGCGGCGTCGCCGAGCTGCAGCGCAATGCCGCGGTGCGCGTCGACCGCACCACCAACGCGCTCAAGAGCACGCTCGATCGCTACGAATCGCTGCCTTACCTGCTCGGCAGCCATCCGTACGTGCAGGATCTGCTCGCGGAGCCCAAGCGCGGCGACTACACCGCGCGCGTCAACCGCTATCTCGAAGACCTCAACGAACACGCGCACGCGACCGTCACCTACGTGATCGGCGCGGACGGCCTGTGCGTCGCCGCCAGCAACTGGCGCGCGCCCGACAGCTTCGTCGGAATCGAATACCGTTTCCGCCCGTATTTTCTCGACGCGATGAACGGCCAGGTCGGCCGTTTTTTCGGGATCGGCACGATCTCGCGCGACCCCGGTTACTACATCTCGCAGCCCGTGTGGCACGACGGCAAGATCGCGGGCGTCGTCGTCGTGAAGCTCAACCTCGAATGGTTCCAGGGCGCCGACGCGTCCGAGCCGCTCGTCGTCGTGGACGATCACGGCGTCGTGTTCCTGTCGTCGGTGCCCGCGTGGAAGTACCACACGCTGCGCCCGCTCACGGGACCGGTCGCCGCGTCGATCTACGAAACGCGCCAGTACGCGCAGCAACCGGTCACGCCGTTGCCGTTGCGTGTCGAGCAGACGCTCGGCGCCGACGCGGAGATCGTGCGCCTCGGCGCCGGCCGGCGCGCGCCGCGCTTTCTCGCCAGCAAGCGGCGGATCGGCGAGCCCGACTGGCTGCTCGTCACGCTCGCGCCGATCGCGCCGATCGATGCCGATGCGCGCAACGCGACGATCGTCACCGGCTTCGGCTTCGTGTCGGTCGCGCTGCTGGCGTTCTACTGGCGAATGCGCCGCGCCCGCGTGCGCGAGATGATCCGCGGCCGCGCGCTGCTGCAGCAGGCGTACGCGGAACTGAACCGGCGCGTCGAGGAGCGTACGGCCGATTTGTCGGAAGCGAACGAGCAATTGCAGAAGGAAGTCGGCGACCGGATCCGCGCGGAGCAGGAGCTGCGCGCCGCGCACGACGAACTGATCCAGGCGAGCAAGCTCGCCGCGCTCGGCCAGATGGCGGCCGGCATCACGCACGAACTGAACCAGCCGCTCGCGGCGCTGCGCAGCTTCTCGGACAACACGCGCGTGCTGCTCGATCGCGGCGAGCAGGCCGCCGCGCGCGAGAATCTCGAGGCGATCGCCGCGCTGACCGAGCGGATGGGCAAGATCACCAACCAGCTGAAGCTGTTCGTCGGCCGCGCGAAGCCGCGCAACGAGCAGGCCCTCGTCGTGCGCGCATTGCGCAGCGTGCTGTCGCTGCTCGACGAGCGCCTGCGCGGCGTCGCGCTCACGCTGACGCTGCAGGACGCGACCGTGTCGCCCGCGCGCGACGCGCCGCTCGACCTGGCGCGTGACTATCTGGAACTCGTCGCGCGCTGCGAGGATCTGCGCCTCGAACAGGTGCTGATCAACCTGCTCGGCAACGCGCTCGACGCGGTGGCCGGCGTCGCGGCGCCGGCGATCGAGGTGACGATCGCGGTGTCGGCCGCGACGCTCGCGGTCGAGGTGCGCGACAACGGCTCTGGGATCGCGCCCGATCTGCTGCCGCGCCTGTTCGAGCCGTTCTTCACGACCAAGGAAATGGGGCGCGGGCTCGGGCTCGGCCTCGCGATCTCGTCGTCGATCGCGAGCGACGCGGGCGGTGCGCTGACCGCGCGCAACGCCCCGTCGGGCGGCGCGCTGTTCGTCTTGACGCTGCGGCGCGCCCGCACGCATCATCCGGACTCCGTGTCCGAGCCGGCGGGTTCGCATTAGCGTGAACAGGCCCGGTCGGCGACCGACCGGCATCAATCGAGAGCCGCGTGCGAGCGCCGCGCGGCCTGTCAGGAGCAAGTGACCAAGATGGCCAACCGGCTGCAAGTGATCTATATCGAAGACGATGCGCTCGTGCGCCGGGCGAGCGTGCAGAGCCTTCAACTGGCGGGCTTCGACGTCGCCGGCTTCGAGTCGGCCGAAGCGGCCGAGAAGGCGATCGTCGCGGATACCGCCGGCGCGGTCGTCAGCGACATCCGGCTGCCCGGCGCGAGCGGGCTCGACGTGCTCGCGCAGTGCCGCGAGCGCGTGCCCGACGTGCCGGTGATCCTCGTCACCGGGCACGGCGACATCTCGATGGCCGTGCAGGCGATGCGCGACGGCGCGTACGACTTCATCGAAAAGCCGTTCGCGGCCGAGCGCCTGATCGAGACGGTGCGCCGCGCGCTCGAGCGCCGCGAGCTCGTGCTCGAGAACCACGCGCTGCGGCGCGAACTGGCCGGGCAGCACGTGGTCGCGCCGCGCATCATCGGCCGCAGCCCGGCGATCGAGCAGGTGCGCAAGCTGATCGCGAACGTCGCGCCGACCGACGCGTCGGTGCTGATCAACGGCGACACGGGCGCCGGCAAGGAACTGATCGCGCGCAGCCTGCACGAGCTGTCGCCGCGCCGCGACAAGCCGTTCATCGCGGTCAATTGCGGCGCGCTGCCCGAGCCGATGTTCGAATCGGAGATGTTCGGCTACGAGCCCGGCGCGTTCACCGGCGCGGCGAAGCGGCGCGTCGGCAAGCTCGAGTATGCGTCCGGCGGCACGCTGTTCCTCGACGAAATCGAAAGCATGCCGCTCGCGTTGCAGGTCAAGCTGCTGCGCGTGCTGCAGGACGGTGTGCTGGAGCGGCTCGGCTCGAACCAGCCGATCCGCGTGAACTGCCGCGTGGTCGCGGCCGCGAAGGGCGACATGAGCGAACTCGTCGCGGCCGGCACGTTCCGGCGCGACCTGCTGTACCGGCTCAACGTCGTGACGATCGCGCTGCCGCCGCTCGCCGAGCGCCGCGAGGACATCGTGCCGCTGTTCGAGCATTTCATGCTCGACGCGGCCGTGCGCTACGGGCGGCCCGCACCGGTGCTGACCGACCGGCAGCGCGCGAGCCTGATGCAGCGCGACTGGCCGGGCAACGTGCGCGAGCTGCGCAATGCGGCCGACCGCTTCGTGCTCGGCGTGGCCGACATGCCGCAGGAAACGGGCGCGGGCGACGACGCCGACAACGACCAGACGCTGAAGGAGCGCATCGAGCAGTTCGAGCGCGCGGTGATCGCCGAGGCGCTGAACCAGACGGGCGGCGCGGTCGCGGCAACGGCCGACCGGCTGCACGTCGGCAAGGCGACGCTGTACGAGAAGATGAAGCGCTACGGGCTGTCGGCGAAAGGCGACACCGAGCGCTGAAAAGCAAACGGACCGCGGAACCGGGTTGCCCGGTCATGCGGTCCGTTGTCTTGCCGGAAGGGCGCGGTGCGCGCGCCTGCGAGCCGGATCGGGCGGCGCTCAGGCCGCGTTGCCGTCGAGCGCCTTCTTGAGCAGTGCGTCGAGCTCCGCGAATTGCGGCGCGCCGACGTAGCGCTTCAGGATCTTGCCGTCCTTGTCGACGACGAAGGTCGTCGGCGTGAGCTGCACGTTGCCGAACTGCTTCGCGACGCTGCCGTCGTCGAGCGCGACCTTGAACGGCAACTGGCGCGTCTGCGCGTAGTTCGCGACGTACATCGGCGGATCGTAGTTCATCGCGACCGCGACGAATTCCAGCCCCTGACCCTTGAAGCGATTGTAGGTATCGACCATCTGCGGCATTTCCTGCATGCAGGTCGCGCAACTCGTCGCCCAGAAATTCACGAGATAGACCTTGCCTTTCAGGTCGCCGGCGGTCGAGACCTTCTGGCCCGACAGCAGCGTGAAGGTCGCGTCCGGCACGCTGGACTTGCCGTTGAACGCGAAGAAGCCGGCGACGGCGATCGCCGCGACGACGGCGGCCGCGACGATATAGCGGACGGGGCCGGTACTGCGGCGGGCGGGGGGCGTGGTGTTCATCTGGTGCTCTCGGAGTCGATGACGCGGATCGATGCAAGGGACGTCGAAATTCGGCGCTCATTTTAGCGCGAATGCGGCGCGCGCACCGGCGGCGGCCCCGCATCCCGGTTGTCAGGTTCGGCGGATAATGGCCGTTTTGCCTGCCGCGATCCACGCCATGCCGAAGGAAGTCACCGATTCGTTGTGCCCCCTTTTTCGCCCGCTGCGACACTTCGCCGCGCTCGCCTGCCTGAGCGCCGCGCTGGCCGCGTGCTCGCCGTCGTACGACTGGCGCACGCTGCACAACGATGCCGGCTATACGATCGACCTGCCGGCGAAGCCGACCGTCGAGCAGCAGCCGGTGGCGCTCGGCGGCGCGTCGATGCCGATGCGGATGCAGGCCGCGCACGTCGACGGCGCGGTGTTCGCGGTCGGCACGCTGACGCTGCCCGACGACCGCGACGACACGCGCCGCGCGGCGCTCGACTTCCTGCGCGCCGGGTTGTCGCGCAACCTCGAGGGCGTGCCACAGACGGCGTCGGTGCCCGTGCCGCTCGCGGCCGGCGGCGCGGTGAACGGGCTCGAGCTGCGCGTCACGGGCGCCGCCGCCGGCGGCGATCGCGCGCGCAAGACGATCGTCGCACGGCTCGCCGCGCGCGGCCGGCATGCGTACCAGGCCGTCGTGATCGCCGACGGGCCGCTCGCGCAGGAGCAACTCGACCAGTTTTTCGGCTCGTTCAAACTCGATTGACGACGGCCGGTGCGGCGTCCGGACACACTGTGACAACTGAAAGTTCGTTCGCAGCTTTCGACGCTAATCGCCGGATTTTGCGAGGGTTTTTCGGCTATCCACAGCGCATGTGGATAACTTTGTTGAAAAGTCGCGCGCATTTCCCGCAGAGCCGCGCCGGACGGCCTTCCGGCCCGTTTGGTCGTCCGTACGCCCTTTGAGAAAAATCAATCAAAACAACGGGATACGAATTCCGTCCGGCAAAGGCCGCGGCGAGTCGCGAACCGGGGCCGGATTCGCGAAATTGTGCATAAGTCAAGTCTTGACAGCCTGATTTTGTCCTCCTGGGGCGCTCACAGCGCCGTCAGCGCGCGCCGGTAGCGGATCGCCTCGGCGATCTGCGCGGCCGTCGGCAGCGGGTCGCCGGCCAGGTCGGCGATCGTCCGCGCGACTTTCAGCACGCGGAAATACGCGCGCGCCGACCAGCCGAAGCGCTCGCCGGCCTCGCGCAGCAGCCGCTCGCCTTCGTCGGTCGGCCGGCACAGGTCGTCGGTTTCGCTGCCGCTCAGCATGTGATTCGTCTTGCCTTGCCGATCGAGCTGCAGCGCCCGCGCCTGGGCGACCCGGGCGGCCACCGCCGCGCTCGGCTCGCCGGGTGCCGTCGCGCGGGTCGCGAGTTCCGCCTGCGACAGCGCGGGCAGGTCGATCTGGATGTCGATGCGGTCGAGCAGCGGCCCCGACAGCTTGCGCAGATAGCGGGCGGCCACGTCCGGCGAGCAGCGGCAGCGCCCGGACGGATCGCCGTGCCAGCCGCACGGGCACGGGTTCATCGCGGCGATCAACTGGCACGCGGCGGGGAAGTCGGCCTGCTGGGCCGCGCGCGAGATCGTGATGCGGCCGGCTTCCAGCGGCTCGCGCAGCATTTCCAGCACGTGCCGGTCGAATTCCGGAAGTTCGTCGAGAAACAGCACGCCGAGGTGCGCGAGCGTGATTTCGCCCGGCTGCGGCGGATTGCGGCCGCCCACCAGCGCGGCGGCGCTCGACGAGTGATGCGGCGCGCGGAACGGCCGGCGGCGCCACTGCGCGGGCGAGAAGCCGAGCCGGCTCGCGGACAGCAGCGCGGCCGAGGTCAGCGCCTCGTCGTCGGTCAGCGGCGGCAGGAGCCCGGCCAGCCGCGCGGCCAGCATCGACTTGCCGGCGCCGGGCGGCCCGACCATCAGCATGTGATGGCCGCCCGCGGCCGCGACTTCCAGCGCGCGCCGGGCGCCGCGCTGGCCGACGACGTCCGCGAGGTCGGGCGCGGCGGGCGCCGGCAGGCCGTCGAGACAGGGCGCCGCGACCGGCGCGAGCCGCCCGTCCGGCGC
>NZ_JAKWFH010000067.1:0-36697 GCF_029522185.1 Burkholderia sp. IO2
CCAACAGCACTGCTTCCCTTCCCTCCGCGCCGCGTTTCCGTTGGCGCGAAAGAGGCGTGATTCTAAGCACCTGCCCCCATCCTTGCAAGCGCTTTGTGAAGAAAGTTTGAAAAAGCCTCCGTGCGCTACCGCGCACGGAGGCTTTGGGCTCGACGGGCCAGGAAGCGCAACGCGCGCCGCCGTCCAAAGATATGACGAACACGTCTCTTTCCCCCTATATGAGGGGGCGCGGAACGGCCAAGGAACCCGGCGCGGTCGAGTATCATGCCGCGACCGAACCACGCACTCATATTGACGATGGACAGCACGACTCAACCCGGCGACACCGACCTTCGCGACGAATATGCGGCACTGCGCGAGCGCGCGATCCTGCTGGAACAAGAGGTCCCGCCGCTTCTGCAACGCATCTCGGACATGCTGCCGCGCATCAGCGGCGAATCCGAACTCGCGGATACGCATCGCGAGCGACTCGTCGGTGCGCGCAACGCGGCGCTGGTCTCGATCGAAAACTATCAGCAGGCGATTCCATTCCTGCAGACCGCCGACTCGATCATCGAGCAGCTGGACAAGACGCCCGAGCGCGACGAAGACATCGAGTGGCGGGAATCGCTGCTGCAACGGCTGGACGAGTTGATCGATGTCGCGGTCGTGATGATCGACGATGCGGACAGCTACTTCGCGCATGCCCAAGCATGCGACCTGTCCAGCGTGCCGACATCCATCCTCGAGGATTGAACAGGCTCGCCCGGCATCGCGCGGTGCACCGGCCTCACGTCGTGCCCGCCGACAGCCGCTAGCCGCCCGCTGCATCGCCGGGCCTGCGGCATTCTTCCCGCACGAAGCGTTCGCCCTCCGACCGCCATCCCGCGCGGAGCCGCACGTCGCCGCTACGGCGAATCGAGCACGATCGTCTCGCTCATCACCGGCACGCGGATGTACCCGCCCGCCGCATCGCCATACGCATGCGCGTTCCCGTCGATCACGTACTGCGCCGTCAACGCGCACAAGGTGGCGTCTCGCGCATCGACGGTGCGCAGCGTCGATACGTCGATTCCCAGCCGCTCCAGCAATTGCCGCCGCTGATTGCGCTTCTGCTTCGCCGACGCCACGGCCTTGCCCAGCATCGCGCAGGTAATCGCATAAGGATAGGTTTCGAAGCTCGCACGGCCGCCCGCGTAGCGCGCGTCCGTCAGCAACGGATAGGCGTCCGAAAGCGCGCGGTAGACGCGCTCTCCCATGAACATCCAGTCGAAGAAGCCCGACGTGCTCGCGATGGCCTGCTCGCGCGACGGCGTCGGGAAGCACGAGATCCGTTCGCGCGCGAGCGCCTGCTCGGCCGCGCGGCGGCCGCTCCCTGTCCACCACAGGCTCGGCGCGTCGACGCCGACGGCCACGACGTCATGGGCGAGACACAGTGCGGGCAGCGACTCGGGCGCGATTCGCGCTTCCCGACAGACGACCGTCGAGCCACGCAGGATCACGAGATCGCACAGCTTCCTGTCGCCGCCGACGTCGACACCCGCGACTGCAGCCGGTCGTGGTGCGGCGGATCGGGCCGATCGCATGCGTGCGTCAGTCCGCCGGCCGTGCCGCGTACGCGGTGTCGAAGATCGCCTCGAGACCGGGATGGACGCCGCGCATCGGGTCGACGACCGACTTCGCCCAGTCGAAGTACGCCTGCTTGCGTTCGAGCGGCCAGTCCGCGGGCGGATGCCGGGCGATGTCGCGCAGGTTGCAGATCTTGTCGGCCAGCTTCACCAGCTTCGCGCGCCGGCTGATGGTGGCCGCGTGCTCGACCTGCAGACGCTTGCGCTCCTCCTTCGGCAGCGACTTGTCGTCGGTGACTTCCATCACGATGTCCGCCACATCCTTGCCGAACAGCCGCAGCAACTCCTGCTCGGTCGTCTCCGTATCCTCGACCGTGTCGTGCAACACCGCCGCGACGATCACGCGCTCGTCCTCGACGCCGGCCTCGTTGGCCAGTACGTCGGCGAGCGCGATCGGATGATTGATGTACGGCGACGCTTCTTCGTCCTTGCGCCGTTGATTGCGATGCTTGTCCGCCGCGAACGCAATCGCGGCTACCAGCTTCTTCATATTCACCCCTCGTGTGGCCAGACCGCGGCCGTTGAACCGGCCGCGTGCATTTCGGAACCGCTCATACTACCTGTACGCGATGCCGCTTCCCGTGCGCCGGCTTCCCGGCGTGCCCGCATCACGCGCCGACCGGCGCGCGCTGCAACTCGACCACGTTGACCCGCGCGCCGAATACGTCCCTCACGAGCGGCAGCAGGTGGTCGTGGTGCGTCAGGAACAGCACCTGGGTACGCGTCGACAGATCGCGCAGCGCATCGAGCCCCGCCTTCGCACGCGCGTCGTCGAAATTGATGAACAGGTCGTCGGCGACGAACGGCAGCGCCGTGCGGCTGCCGAGCTGCAACTCGAGCGCCGCGATCCGCAGCGCGAGGAACAGCTGATCGCGCGTCCCTTCGCTCAACCCGGCGACCTCGACCGACGTCCCCTTCGTACGCCGTGCATACAGCGCGGGCGGCGTCCGTTCGGTATCGACGGTCAGCTTCGCGAATTCGCCCAGCGTGAGCCCGGCGAAGATCTCGCCCGCGCGCCGCAGCATCGGCCCCTGCTTCTGGTCACGGTAGCGATCCGTCGCCCACTTCAGCAAGCGGCTCGCCGTGGCCGCTTCCAGATACTGTTCGGCCGCGTCGCCCATTGCCGCGAGCGCCTCCTGCCGCTTCGACTCGGCGACCGCCGCGTTCGCCTGGCCGTCGATCGCGCCGAACGCCTGATCGGCCACGACCTGCTGCTGCGACAACGCGTTCAGCCGTTTGCCGACATCGTCCAGCGACTGCTTCACCGCTTCCAGATGCGCCGGCACGTCGGCAATGTCCTGTTCCGCCACCTCGGCCTCGACGGCGGACCGGGACAGCCCGTCGCCGTCGCGCACCAGCGCCTCGTGCGCGGCATCGACCGCCTGACGAAGCTGGCGCTGGCGATCCGAACGCTCGGCCAGCGGCAGCGCCGCATCGATCGACGCGACGCCGGCCCGTTGCAGCAGCGGCTGGATGCGCGCGTCGGCGCCGGCCACCGCGGCCGCCGCGTCCGCGACCTTGCCGTCGGCCTGCCGCACGGCCTCGTCGGCACGATCGATCGCACGCGCGATTTCCCGGGCGGCCGCGAGGCGCATCGTCAGCCGCCGCGCGACGTCCGGCCAGTCGCCGCTCGCCAGCCATTCCGGCGCGAGCGCTTCGGCAAGCCGCCGCGCGCCGGCCTCGAGCGCGTTCAACTCCGCGCGGATCGCGGCGATCCGGTTGCGCGGCGCGTCGGCATCGGCCAGTTCGGCCGTCACCGTATTCGCGAGCCCGAGCGCGCCTTCCGCCGCGGCCAGCGTCGTCGCGCTCGCGGACAGTTTCGCGTCGGCCAGCGCGTCGCGCCATTGCGCTTGCCACGCGTCGTAAGCCGTTTGCGCATGATCGGCCCGCAACTGCGCGGTCGCGCAGCCGCGTTCGGCTTCCCGCGTACGATCGTCGAGGCTGTCCTTCTGCGCGGCCGCTTTCTCGGCCGACTGCACGAACGTCTCGGCGACGGCGACGAGCGCGGCCAATCCGTCCGCCTCGCCGCCCCGCGATACCGGCAGCAGCGCCGCGCGCAGCGCGGCTTCCGCGCTGGCACGGGCAGCACGCATCGCGTCGAATTCGCGACGCTGACGATCGAGCTCGGCCTGCGCGGCGAACACCGCGTCGCGCTTCGCGAGCCAGTCACCCATCGCCGCCAGCGGCATGCCGGGCACCGCGGCCGTCGTCGCGAGCGCGGTCCAGGCGTCGCGATGTGCGGCGAGCTCGCGCTCGCGTTCGTTCAGCGCGGCTTGCCGGCGCGTCACGCCTGCACGGGCGGATTCGACCTGCTGACGCAGCGATTGCAGCGTCGCCGCGGCCTGGGTCGCGCCGAGCTGCGCATCGACAAGTTCGTCGGCGAGGCGAATCGCGGCGTCGACCGCCGGTGCGCCCGTTGCGAGATCGACGGCCCCGCTGCGGATCTCGCCCCACGCGCCGTCGCGCCGCGCCCGCGCCGCCAGCACGTCGGCGGTCGTGACGACCTTGTGGTTCTCCGCGAAATGCTTCTCCTGCAGCACAAGCCGTTCGAGTTCCTCGAGCGCGCCATCCCGCGCGTCGCGCGCGGCAGCGGCCGCGCTGGCGCGTTCGCTGTCTTCCTTGAGCAACGCGCCGAGCCGCGCGGCCGACGGCACGTCGAGGGCGCGCAGTGTTTCGACCGGCATCCGCCATTGGCCGAGCGCATCGAGCGCGCCGGTCAGCGTGCGCTCGGCAGCCGCGATGTCATGCGCCAGCGCCTGCTCGCGCGGGCCGCTGTTGCGAAAACCCTGTGCATCGGCCAGCGCCGCGCGCAATGCTTGCGGCACGTCGACGGTCGACAGGCGCGCCTGTTGTTCGCGGACCTGCGCCAGCTCGCGCGTGCGTTCGTCGAGCGATTCGCGCGCGCCGGCGAGCGCCTGGTGCAACGCGCCATGCTCGCGCAGCAGGTTCGCGACGGTCTGCAGCGACAGCGCCGTCGGCAACGCGGCGCGCAGCGACGCTTCGTCCGTCGGCCAGCCGAGTTGCGCGGCCGCCGACAGCGCGGCGGACAGGTGCCGCTCGACGTCCGCACCGAGCAGCAGCAGATCCTGCGCGTGATTCATGCATGCGCCGCGCAGCCGGTCGAGCGCCTCGATATCCGCTTCGAGCGCCAGCGTGTCGGCGTCCGCGGCGATCGCATCGCGCGCCTGCCGCTTCGCGAGCAGGTCGGCGCGCCGTTCCTCGAGCACCTTCTGCTCGGCCGCGAGATCGCCTTGCGCCTTCAGCAGATCCGCATACGCGGTCGGCGGCAACTCGACGACCGCGCCGAGTTCGGCCAGCGCCGCGTCCTTGACCGTCAGTTCCTTCAGGTACGGCGCGAGCCGCCGCACGCGTTCGAGCTTCGAGCGCAGCGCTTCGAGCCGGCGCTGTTCCGCGCGCGCCTGCTCGATCTGCTGCTCGACCGCTTCGCGTGCGTCCTTGCGATCGACCCAGTCGCGCGTGCGCACCTGGACCGCCTTCAGTTCGGCGACGGCTTCGTTGAACGCCGTTTCGGCCAGCGCAAACGCGCTACCGCTGCGACGCGGCGCCCACAATTCGAGCGCGCGGGCGTCGAGTTCCTCGCGCACCGGCCCGAGGCTGCCGACGCCGGCCGCCGATTCGAACAGCACCTGGCCGAGCTTGTCCGATGCGTCGAGAATGCTGCGGCCGCCATCGACCAGCCGCCCGTGATCGAGCCCGAACATCTGCTCGAAGAATTCGCGCGTCGCACCGTCGAGGATCGCGGCCAGATAGTCGTCGGGCAGCTTGTCGTCGGCGGGCGTGCGCAACGAACTGCGGCCACGCGCCCGGTGGAACGCGAGTTCACCGGCGCCGCTCTCCAGCACGCCGCCGATTCGCAACTCGGGTGTGCTGTGCAGGAAATCGAGCGGCGTCTGCAGCTTCATCCCGAACAGCAACTCGGACACGGCCGTGCGGATCGTCGACTTGCCCGCCTCGTTCGGCCCGACGATCACGTGAAAATCCTCGCTGGCCGACGGAAAACGCAACGTCTCGTCGGTGAACTTGCCGTACTTGATCAGATCGAGCTGGCTGATGCGCATCGCTTACTCCCCCCTCGCCAGCCGCGCAAGCAACGCGGGCCCGACCTGCTCGACCAGCGCGGTCAGCTCGCCCGCGCGCGCCATCGTCAGCAACGGCACCTCCTCCTTCACGTCGCTGCGGACCTTGCCGACGAACGGCTTCAGGTCGCGTTCGAGCAGCGCGAGGAAATCCGGATCATGCGCGGCGTCGGCTAGGATCCGCTTCAGGTCCTCCAGCGCCTCGAGTGGTTCGCTTTCGCCCGGCTGCCGATCGGCAGCGGACGTCGCGAGCCGGACCTTCTCCAGCCACAGCCGCTCGTTGCCGATGATGCCGATCTGGTTCAGCACCTCCGCACGCAGCTGCGGCGCGCGGCCGAAAAAGAGGCCATGCGCGGGCGTGCACCCGGTGACGGTGACGCGCACCGCGCGCGGCACGTGGCCGTCGACGGTCAACAGCGCCTCCAGCGACTGGCCGATCTTTCGCGACAGATCGGCCACCGACAGGCAATCGGACGCATCGACCGACACGGCTTCCCAGCGCAGCACGTCGAGATACAGTCGCTCGACCTGCGTGTTGCCTTGCTCGACCGTCACGAGCACCGCGCCGCGCCGGCCGGTTTCGCGGATATGGCGCCCTTGCAGGTTGCCGGGAAACACGACGGTGGACGGGCCCGTCCATTGCTGGAATTCGTGCACGTGGCCGAGCGCCCAGTAGTCGTAGCCTTTCGCGTGCAGTTCGGCCAGCGTGCACGGCGCGTAGTTCGCGTGCGCCGCATACCCTTCGAGCGCCGTGTGCAGCACGCCGATGTTGTAGTACCCGGGCACCGGGTCCGGATAGCCGACCGCGAGATTGTCGACGACGGCCTTGTCCTTGAAGCTCTGCCCGTGCAGCGCGACGTCGAATTCCGGCAGCCTGAAGGTTTCCGGCTTGCGATGGCCGAACACGGTGACGTTGTCGGGCAGCGTCAGCTTCTTCGTCATCTCGCTTTCGGCATCGTGGTTGCCGCCGAGGACGAACGCGCGGATCCCGGCCTTGCGCAGGCGGCCCATCTGCTGGCCGAAGAAGATGCCCGTGTTGTGATCCTTCCAGTCGCCGTCGTACAGGTCGCCCGCGATCACGAGGAACGCGACTTCCTCCTCGATCGCCCGATCCACGAGTTGCCGCAGCGCCTCGCGCGACGCGTTGCGCAACTGCGCGGCCGGCGCGTCGGGGTACGCGCTCAGGCCGTGCAACGGGCTGTCAAGGTGAATGTCTGCCGCGTGGATGAACTTCACGAAGGTTCCTCTGTTTCATGGCGAAGGGGCGACGCCGCTCGCACGGGCCCGTGCCGTCAGGCGTCACCCCGGTAGCCGCCGGGCCTGCCGCCGCACATGCGACACGCGCCGAGCCGGATCGCGCTGCCCGTTGCAAGCGGGTCGCGATGGTACCTGAAAGCGGGTAACGACATGCGTTCTCCGTCGGTCCGGATGGCGGGGAAGCACGCGATACCGATGCGAACCGCCATTGTGCCGCAGCACGATCGCGTGACAGCGAAACGACGCCGGGAAAGCGTCGAACGGGGAGCAGGAACACACGCGGGATCGCCCCGCGTGCGTCGCGACGCACGCGCCCGGCTACCGGCGCTCACTCGCCGCGCGGAACGGGCGGCGGCGCATAGCCGTTGTCGTTGCCGGGGAATGGATTCGCGTTGCGGCGCAGCGCATCCTCGTCGCTCTCCTTCTGTGCGAACAGCGCCACACCGATCACGCCGACGTTCGCGGCATCGCCGTACCTTGAATTCACGACATAGCTGTCGGGCACGGCCGCGAAGCGGAACGCGGCGACTTCGTCGCGGCTCTTGCGGAAACCCTCGATCGTCAGCGTGCGGCCCGGATACAGCACGTAGCCGCCGTTCGTATAGCTGCCCGGCCGCCCCGACCGCACGTCGAGTCCATCGACCGTCGACACGACCTCGAACGCGCGGCGCCCCTGGTTACGCAACACGATCATGTAGCGCGAGCCTTCGACGCCGGCCATGTGCCAGCGGCCGTTGCTGCGCGCGAGACGCAGCGGCGCCCCCTTCTCGTCGGTAAACGACAGCGCGATGTCGCCGTTCGCGAGCGCGATGCGGGTCGGCAGCCGGCGCACCTGCGACGGGGGAAGATGGCCGGGCAGCACGTCGTTGTAGTAGACCGACGCGAGGTCCGTCGGCTTCGCCGGATCCGCGCGTTCGAATTCGACCTGCCGGGTTTCGGATCGCACCGACTCGCCCCACGCGGTACCGAGCCCGCGGCGTTCGCTGGCGTCCGGCGCGGCGCTGGGCGCGGCGGTACTGGCGGACGGCGGGGGCGGCGCCGCGCAGGCAGCCAGCCAGAGCGCGCAGGCGAGCGCGAGAAGGCGGAACAGGAGGGTCATGACGTGATGCCTCGGAATGTTATCGGACCGCGCCGGGCTCGCCGGAACGGTGTTTTTGTATCGTCTGTCGTCACGGTGTCGATCGGACATGCTGGCCCATGCCGGCCGGTACGACCATCGCGGCGACCGGCTGTCGGGAGCCCTGCTATTTAAGCATGGCGCGCCGGCAATGGGCAGGGGCCGCGCGCCGATAAAAAAACGGCCCGGCCCGCATCGAAGCGGACCGGGCCGTGGCGGGATGCGTGCTGTTTATTACAGCGCGCCGCCTTGCGCCGACGCCGAACCCTTCACGCCGACCGACGCGCCGCCCTGCACCGCGTTCGTCGCGCCTTCGAGCGCCTCGCCGGCCTTCGCCTTCGCGCCGCCCGCGACATCGCCCGCGGTCGACACCGCGCCTTGCGCATGGCTCTTCGTCGAACCTGCGACGTGCTTCACGTGCGACTTCGTCGCATGCACGGCCGATGCCGCCGCATCCTTCGTCGCGCCCGCCGCCGAACCGACCGCCTGCGTCGCGCCGCCCACTGCCGTGCCGGCTGCCGAGCCCACGCCGCCGACCGTCTTGCCGACACCGTTCAGCGCGCCGCCGACGACGTTGCCCGCGCCCGAACCCGAGCCTGCCGCATTCGCGCCGGCGCCCGCCTGCACGCCCACGCCGCCGCCGAGCAGCGGCGTCTGGACCTGGGCGCCGACACCTGCGGAACCCTGGGCGCCGGTCTGGGCGGTCTGTGCAAATGCAGCCGAAGTCGCCATCGCCGTCAGAGCGGCACCCAGCAGAATCGTACGAATCTTGTTCATGGTCATTCTCCCCAAAGACGTTGTTGCTGCGGGCCGCCTTCGTGCGGCTTGTCGCATGCCTCGCCGCGACATGCGACAGGTGGAGCTAATGTAGCGGCGCCGACGCGCAAAACGATTGAATTGCGGGGACTGTTACTTCCGTTGCAAATGCTGACGATTGACTCACACTGTTTGACAATCGGGAGCTTGCGGCGGGTGAACGCCGTATTTGACGACTGGCGGGTGTGAACCGCGAACCGGGACGACCGGCTGCGTCACGGCGACGACCTGCCCGATCGCCAGGTATCGGGAAAGCCGATCCATGCAACGGCCGGCTGACGAGCCGGCCGCTTTTATCTGCATCCCGAAGGACGGGTGGCGCCCGGTCGTCGATGCGGCCTTGTCATGATGCACGGCCCCGGCCGCCGACAAGCGGACCGGGGCCGTGCGCATCCCACGCGGTTACGGCCGGAACGTATCGCCGAGCACGACGCCTTCGCGACGCGGATCGGTGCCGCCCTGCAACGCCGGCGACTGGCCGACCGTCACGCGCATCACCGTGTTGACGCCGCTCGCCTGCGCGGACGTCGACACCTTGTGCCCGAGCGCGAGCAGCCCCGTGATCAGCGGATCGTTCGCGCCGTTGTTCGCCGCGTTGACGTTCGGATGTTCGCCGCCGACCGTGGTCGTCGGGCTGTTGCTCGCGCCGAAGTCGACGAGGCCCGCCGACTGCTGCGCATCGAGCCCCCAGTCGAGCGCGCCGACCAGCGTCTTGACCACGTATTGCGGAATCGTGCCGCCGCCCGGCGAACCGGTCGCCATCACGAAGTCGCCGCGCGAGCCGTCCGCGGCCTGCCCGAACACGATCGTCGGCGCCATCGAGCTGCGCGGCCGCTTGCCCGGCTGCAGACGGTTGGCCACCGGATTGCCGGACGTGTCGAGCGGGTTCGCGGAGAAATCGGTCAACTGGTTGTTCAGCAGGAAGCCGTTGGTCATGTGGAACGAGCCCATGCTCGACTCGACCGTCGTCGTCGCGCTCAGCACGTTGCCGTCGCCGTCCACGATCGTGAACTGGTTCGTGCCGTGCTCGATCAGCGTCGTGTCGACGCCGAGCGGCACCGCACCGAGATTGCCGGGCTGCGCGGTGCCCATGCTCTTGGTCGTGTCGATCAGCGCCGCACGCGATTTCAGGTACGGCTTGTTCAGCAGCGTGTCCCACGTGCCGCCCGGCAGCGGCACGAAGTCGGTATCGGCCACGTACTTGTCGCGGTCCGCATAGGCGAGCCGTTCGGCCTCGGTGACGAGGTGGACGCCCGCGACGGTCGGCTTGCCGCCTTCGAGATCGATCGCCGTCGGCTTCAGCGACTTCAGGTCGAAGTTCTCGAGAATGCCGAGCGCCGACGCGACCGCGATGCCGCCCGACGACGGCGGCGGCATCCCGCACACCCAGTAGCTGCGATAGGTCGTGCACACCGGGTCGCGGCGCTTCGCCTGATAGGCGGCGAGATCCGCGACGGTCGTCTTGCCCGGCGTGAGCGTCGAGCCGTCCGCGCCCTTCGTCACCGCGATCTTCGCGACGATGTCCTGCGCGATCTGCCCCGTGTACAGCGCATTCGCGCCCGACTGCGCCATCAGCGACAGCGTGCGCGCATACGCGGGGTTCTTCAGTACGGTGCCGAGCGTCTTCGGCGACCCGTCGGCGTTCAGGAAATACGCGGCGGCTTCGGGATCGCGCTTCAGGTTCGCGGCGTTCGCCGCGATCGCGTCGGCCAGCCGGCCGCCGATCGGGAAACCGTTGGTCGCCAGCGTGATCGCGTCGCCGAACAGGCTCTGCCACGGCAGGCGGCCATGATCCTGTTGCAGCGCCTCGATGAGCCGCGGCACGCCGATCGTGCCGATCGAGCGGCCGCTCGCGCGCGCGTTCGGCAGCGGCGCCGAATGATCGGTGGCGTCGTCGACGTAGCGCAGGTAGTTCTCGGTCGCGGCGGCCGGCGCGGTTTCGCGGCCGTCGTACGCCTGCAGCGTCTTGCCGCGCGCATCGTAGTAGAGCAATACGCCGCCCGAACCGAGGCCCGTCGCCTCGGGCACCGTCAGGCCGAGCACGGCCTGCACGGCGACCGCCGCGTCGGCGGCCGTGCCGCCCTTCTTCAGCACCGCGCAACCGGCCGCGCTCGCGTACGCGTTCGACGTGGCGACCAGGTACGTTTTCGCATGGACGGGCTTCATCCCGGTGCGATAGCCCGACGACGCTTCCGGCAGCGACGGGTCGCCCGGCTGGTTCGAGCCCACCACGACCGTCGCGCCGCTGTTGTCGACCGCGAGGCAGCTCGCATCGGTGGAAGGTGCGGTCGTGCGGCCCGCCTCGTTCTCGACGTCGCCGCCGCAGGCGGTCAACAGGGCGGCCGCGAGCAACGCGGACGCATACGGAAAAATCGCTGTTCTGTTCATTGTCTGCCGATGTTCTCGTCGATCGTTGCGATGGACATCCTGTTGCCTGCAACCCCCTCGGTGCACGGGCAACGCGTTCGATGGTCCCATGAACAAAATTTTTTCCGCAATAAGGAAATGGCGTAGTGCAACCGGACGTTGTGTGCGCAACGTCACCGAACCGGCATGCGGGTTGACCTGCTGCACTGCATCGCGTTTCGATACGCCGATGCGGCTCGCCGCGCGACGTCGTTATCTTTTCGCCCGGCGACGCGTGCCGCTCGACGGGCCGCCGCGCGCGAAGCCGTGCTCCATCGCGTCGATCGCCTCGGAAAAGAACTCGAGAAACATCGTCATCGCGACGGTCGCGCTCATGTCCGCCCGCTGGTAGATGCAACTGAACGAGCGCGCGCCCGCATCGGCCAGCGGCGTCCAGGCGAGCCGGCCGGCGGCCACGTCGTCCGCGACGTTTTCCGCGATCAGGAAGCCGACGCCGGCGCCTTCGGCCGCGAGACGCCGCACCATCGACACCGACCCGGTTTCGACCAGCGGCCGTACGTTGCGCGGCTGCCGCGCATCGATCTGGTCGAACATCGCGCGCAGCTCCGTGTCGGGCGTCATCAGGATCAGCGGATGCGCGAAGCAGTCGCGCATGCGCACCTTGCCACCCGTCGACGCCAGTGGATGACCGGGCGCCGTGACGACACCCAGCGGCTGCGCAAACGCGCGCACCTCGACGACGCCCGGCGCGGTACGCCGGCGCAGCGCATAACCGATGTCGACCTCGCCCGTCTCGACCCAGCGCACGATGCTCTCGCCGTTTCCGGAGCGCACGCTGTACGTGACGCCCGGGTAACGCTGCATCGCGGCAAGGATCGCGTCGGGCACGAGCTTTTCCGCGGTCGACGCGGGCACCGCGAGATTCACGTGGCCGCGCCGCAACGCGCGCAGGTCCTCGACCTGCGTCAGCGCGTTGTCGAAATCGCGCTGGCCGCGCCGCACGGCCGCGATCACGATCTCGCCGGCGAGCGTCAGCTGCATGCCGCGCGGCAGCCGGTCGAACAGCGGCACGCCGACCTGCTCCTCGAGATTGCGGATCTGCTGGTGTACCGCCGCGGCGGTCAGGTGCAGCGCATCGGCTGCCTTGCGAAGCGAGCCGCGCCGCGCGACTTCGTCGAAACAGCGGAATGTCTGCGATATCGAACGCATGTGGAGTCCGTTAGATTTTTCCGAACAGGCCGTCAAGAATAATCCGATTTTACTGACCGGACGAATCGTCTAGATTCCGCTGCATCCCCGTATCCGATTCGAATGGAGACCGCAGTGACGACCGTCGACCAGATCACCCAGCGCCGCCGCGGCGTCGGCCTCATCGCCCACGATCCCGCGCTGTCCGCAGGCGGCTATACGCTCATCGCGCCGCAGACCGCCGACGGCAACGTCTATCTCGTCGGCATCGACGGCGAGGTCGTCCACCAGTGGAAGATGCCCGTGCGCCCCGGCCGCCATGCGGTCATCCTCCCGAACGGCAACCTCGGCTACAACGGCAATCATCCGCACTCCGAATCGCGCTACGCACCGTGGTCGATGTGGCACGGCGGCGACTTCTACGAGGTCACGCCGCAAGGCGAAACGGTGTGGCGCTACGAGGACCCCGCGCATCACCACGACGCGCAGTGGCTGCGGAACGGCAACCTGCTGTATGCGGCGTGCGAACCGGTCGACGCGGCCTTCGCGCGGCGCGTGCCGGGCGGCACCGCGCACGGCGACGACGAGGTGATGTTTGCGGACGTGATCCGGGAAGTGAACCGCGCCGGCCAGATCGTCTGGGAATGGCACGCACGCGACCATCTGCGGCCGGAGGATTTCCCGATCGCGGCAGGCTTCGGCCGCTATCACTGGCCGCTCGTCAACGGTCTCGCGGTCGATGCGGACGGCCGCGTGCTGATGAGCCTGCGCACGACGTCGGGGATCATCGGCGTGAACCGCGCAACCGGTCGCGTCGACCTGCACATCGGTCCCGACGTCGTATCGCACCAGCATGCGCCGGTGCCGCTTCCGAACGGCAACATCCTCGCGTTCGACAACGGCAATTTCCGTCACGGTGCGCACGTCGTGTTCTCGCGCGTCGTGGAAATCGATCCGGCGACGCGGCGCGTCGTGTGGTCGTATGCGGACGACGTCGTGAACCTGTTCTACACGCCGTTCATGGGCAACGCGCAGCGCTTGCCGAACGGCAACACGCACGTCACCGAATCGTCCACGGGCCGGCTGTTCGAAGTGACGCCGGCCGGCGAGGTCGTCTGGGAATACGTGATCCCGTGGTTCGCCGAATACCCGGACGAAGCGGCGCGCAAGACCGGCCCCGGCCAGTTGAACAGCGTGTTCCAGACGTTCCGCTACAGCGCCGCGCAGTTGCCCTGGCTACGGACCTGAGCCTTCGTTCACCGCCGGTTTCCGGCGATCGTCGCCGTTCGTTTTCGAGGGGCCTGCCGTGTCGCACGATCCGATTTCCCCGCCCGTCGATGCCCGGCTGCCCGCGTGGCAGCTCGCGCTGTTCGGGCTGCAGCACGTGCTGTCGATGGCCGCATCGCCGATCACGGCCGTCTTCCTGATCGCGAAAGTACTCGCGCTGCCGGCCGACCTGACGGTCCAGCTGATCGGCGCGACGTTCTTCGCGTGCGGCATCGGCACGCTGCTGCAATCGCTCGGCGCCGGCCCGATCGGCGCGCGCATGCCGTTCGTGATGGTGCCCGGCGGCGCACCGACGATGCTGTTCGCGGGCATCGCCGCGCAATCGGGCCTGCCGACCGCGGCTGGCGCGGCGCTGCTCGCCAGCGCGTTCTACTGGGTGCTGTTGCCCGTCTTCACGCGCTGCCTGCGGCTCTTTCCGCGCATCGTCGTCGGCGCGATGCTGCTGCTCGTGTCGATCAACCTGATCCGGATCTACGCGACGATCGTCGTCGGGCAGCCCGGTTCGGCCGATTTCGCGCAGCCGCGCGCGCTCGGTCTCGCGCTCGCGACGATCGTTGCCACCGTCGTCGTCGCGGGCGCGTTCCGCGGCACGGCCGGGCGCCTCGCGGTGCTGATCGGGCTGATGGCCGGCGCGACGCTCGGCTGGGCGCTCGGCGCGATGCCCGCGCTCGCCGACGTGTGGCACGGGCCGCTCTTCACGCATCCGGTGTGGCTGCCGTTCGGCATGCCGCGTTTCGACGTGCTGGCCGCGCTGCCGCTGCTGATTTTCACCGCGATCTCGATGGCCGAGGCCACCGCGCAGACGGTCGCCGTCGGCGAAACGTGCGGCAAGCCGATTGCGCTCCGGCGCGACGTGCCGAAGACGATACGCGGCGATGCGCTCGCGTCGCTGGCCGGCGCGCTGTTCGGCACGCCGCTGATCGTGACCAGCGCCGAGAACATCGGCGTCGTGCAGACGACCGGCGTGCGCTCGCGCTACGTGACGGCCGCCGCCGGCGCGATGCTGATCGTCATCGCGCTGTTCGCGCCGCTCGCGCGGCTCGCGTATGCGATTCCGGCCGCCGTGGTCGGCGGCACCGCGCTGGTCGTATTCGCGATGATCGGCGTGATGGGCATCCGGCTGCTCGCGAGCGTCGACCTGCACGCGCGCGCAAACCAGTACACGCTCGCCGCCGCACTGGTGGTCGGCCTCGCACCGATCCTCGTGCCGAACCTGTATCGCCATTTCGGCGCACCCGTGCAGATCGTGCTCGGCAACGGCATGGCGGCCGGCACGCTCGCGGCGATCGCGACGCAACTGGCGTTCGCCGCGCTCGCGCGGCTGAACGGGCAGGCACACGCGGGTGCGGCTGCGGCGCCTTCGCACGACGCATAACGGCAGCGGCACGCACACGCGGCGCGCCGCTTGACGACGCCCGCGGATCGACCGACAATCGCCGCTCCCTCCTGGCGCGGGCACTCGATCCAGCCGGCGCGTGCGTCTCCTCGACGCCGCACCGGCTTCAGGTTTTCCAGTCCCGATCTCCGCGCCGCCGTGCACGCGCACGCTCTTCGACCGGCTTCGCCGGACACGCTTAACGCAGGTACCGCCCCTGAACGCCAGCGCATAGCCGCGCGGTCACGCTCGTGCCTGCCCGTTCACTTCGGAGTCCATGATGATCATTCGTCTTTCCAAGGCAGCCATGGTGCTGGCCATGGCCTTTTTCGCGTCGCTCGTCGCATTCGGCAACATCACCGACTACGCGACGAATTTCGCGTTCGTGCACCACGTCTTCCTGATGGATACCACCTTCCCGGGCAACGGGATCATGTATCGTGCGATCGACACGCCGTGGGTCCATCACGCCGGCTATATCGGCATCATTTCGATGGAAACGCTCACGGCCGTGCTGTGCTGGATCGGCGGCGCACGGCTGCTGCGCGCGCGACGCGCCGGCGATGCGGAATTCCGCGCGGCCAAGGGCCATGCGATCGCCGGCCTGACGCTCGGCTTCCTCACGTGGCAGGTCGCGTTCATGTCGGTCGGCGGCGAATGGTTCGGGATGTGGATGTCGAAGCAATGGAACGGCGTGCCGGACGCGTTCCGGTTCTTCATCACGCTGCTGCTCGTGCTCGTCTACCTGACGATGAACAACGACGGCATCGACGACACGCGTCACGCGCACTGACGCGCCCGTTGCGTCGCGTGCCGGCCGACCGGACATCGGGACGATTGCCGGCGTCACCGCGTCCGGCTATAAAGCGGAGATGGACACGAATCGCTGGATCCACGACCCCGTCGGCGCGTTTCGCGTCTGGCAGGAAACCGCCGCGACCGGCGCCGGCCGCCGGCCGTTCGCGCCGCGCTCGGTCGTGCAGCATGTCGCGATGTTCGAGCGATTCCTGCGCCACCTGAGTGCGCAGCGCGTGTCGCTCGCCACGTTCGGGCCCGACCACGTCGCGGCCTTCCTCGCGGAACTCGACCGTACCTGCGCGCCCGGCACGTCGACGCGCGTGCGCTATGCGAAGCTGATCGACCGGCTCGGCCGGCATCTGGTCGACACCGGCGTGCGGACGGTCCACCCGGCCGGCCGGTCGACGCGCGATCTCGCCTGGCCGGACGGCGAGCCCGAGCCGTGCTACCTGCCGCCCGATGCCGACGCGGCGCTGCAGCGCCATGTGCAGCCCCGAGCGGACGACACGCCGGCCGACTGCCGCAATCGCGCGATCGTCGCGCTGCTGCTCGCGAGCGGCATCACGTCGGCGGAAATTCGTGCGGCGACAGCCGACGCGCCCGAACTCGATGCGCGACCGCCGGTGTTGTCGGTGCCGCGCGATCGTGCGCGGCCGGCGCGCCGGATCGAACTCGCCGCGTTCGCGGTGGCGCCGCTCGCCGCATGGCGCGCGCGCTCGACCGACGCGCCGCCGTCGGTGCTGCTGTTTCCCGCCCCGCGCGGGGGGGCCATGAACGACATGTTCCTGCTGCTCGTCGTACGCGATGCGCTGAACGCGATCGCCTTTCACGCAGCGGACATGAGTCCGCGCGTACTGCGCAATACCTATGCGCGCCGCCAGTTGCTCGCCGGTCACGCGCATGCCGACGTCACGGCGATGCTCGGCCTCGCCAGCATGCGAACGGTCACGCGTATCCGGCAGACGCTGCCGCCCGATGCGGCCGCGGATCGCGCTGCCCACGAACGCTGATCGCGCGCCGCCGGCGCGAACCGTGTTCCGCCGGCTCGCTATTCGCCCGGCTTCGACTGGACCAGCCGCAGAATTCGCGTGTCGTACGGTGATTGCATCACTTCCGCGATGCGGATGTCGGACGCGGCCGGATGCAGCGGATTCAACAGGAAGTTGTGGGCGTGCGGCACGACGACGCTCGGCACGCGCAGCAGCGCGCTCGGCTGCGTGTGCAGCCACTCGGTGCCGGCGCTACGCGTCCAGTCGACGTTCGTTCGCCAGTCGTCCGGCGCATCGCCTTCGGCGATTTCGGCGACGTCCACCGAATCGGGCACCTCGATCCGCAGCAACTGGTACGCGCTCGGCAATTGCGCGACGGTGGCGATTTCGAAATGAACGAGCGTCTCGAGCAACGCGAGCGCCGGATGCTCGGCGAGATACACGACGGGTTGCCCGACGAAATGCCAGCGACCGCCGGCCCGCAACCCGCCGATGCCTTTCAGATCGGCGTAATTGCTGATCCGCCACAGCGTCGTCAAGCGAAGTACCCCTCGTCGATCTGCGTGAGGGCCTCTTCGACGAGCCGCGCGCCATGCTCGGTGCTCGCCATGTCGAGCGACGTGCGGCCGCCGAAGCGCTGAAGCCCGTTGCGCAGCCACGCCATCGCCTTGTCCTGATCGCCGAACGTGGCCGTCGCCTGCGCGACGATGCGCGCGAGGCGGATCGCCTTGTCGGACTCTTCCGGCGACAGGCGTTCGTGCGCCTGGCGACGATGGCTCAGCGTGCGGCGCGGAATGATGAATGCCAGCTCGTCCGATTTCAGCCCGCGCTCGGACAGCCGGTCGATCACCGACACGTCGACGCGCGCGCTCGCCAGCTCGGCCAGATCGGCGCCCGAACGGACGCGGATCGCCAGCAGCTGCTCGAGAATCGTGAATTCGGCCTGCCGCGGATGAGCGACGCCCGAAGGATGAAAAGCGATGGTGCTCATGACCTCTCTCCGGCAATTTGCCCAATCATTATAGGCGTTTTGCCGGACGCTTGCGGATCGTCGAGTGGCGGAGCGGGCGACTGCGCTGGCAGGCCGGTATTTCGCGGTATGCGAATCGAAGATTCGCCTCGGGGAGGCGGGGCTCATATTCAGTATATAAAGTCGTCGATCCATGATGATCTGAAGTTGTCACGTAACAATTTCCCAACGGTGACCGAACGGAATGAAGGAAGCGCGCCGCTTCCCCGGCCGGTGCGTTGTCCGTCCTCGGTGTGACATAGCACTCGGCGAATTACACGTCGACCGCATGCTCCAGCAAGTCGACCGCGGCCCACCAGAGGTCGACGCGACCTAGCCAGATAGTGGCCAGCTATTGGCCCGCCGCGAAAGCGAATCACCCGCTGTATCGGTTCCTGTTCCCCCTCCCATCGATATCGATTCGACGCACTCGTGTCGCTGCACTCTCTCGCCCGCTTCCGGGCAGACAGCACGACCCCACAACACCCCCACCACCACCCATTACTTCGCATACCTGATCAAAAAAACGGAAAGCAAACGGTAAGACAGCATCCACCACCGAAAGCCAGCTGTAACACACGCCCTCGCCCGAATCGATGCGCAAACCGCCTCATCGCCCCGCGTCGGGTCCCGCGCACTATCGGTGCATGATCGCGTCTCGTAGCGATCCCCGGACCGTTCGTCTCGCCCTCGTCGCACGCTACGAATCGCCCCCGTGCCTGCCCCAACCGCTTCCGTACACTCGAAATCGCGCCATGCGGCGCTGGCGGCGTGCACCCTGCGTACGGCCGCGCCTGACGGGAGCCTTGCATGTTGTCCATCGATGGAATGGGTTTGGGGTTGAACTGGCAGCGTTTCCTGTCGCAAACGCTGGATCCCGACCTCGCCCCGAAACCGCCGCGCAATACGGACGGTACGTCCAACGACGGCCCGAACAACGGCCCGGCCAACCCGGTGAACCCGACCACCGTGCCGCCGATTTCCGTGCAGGCCGACCTCGGCACCGATCCGTCCAAGCCGACCAATGCCGAAATCGCGTCGGCCACCGCGCTGCTCCGGAACATGGCCGACCAGTATCGCGTCGCGCCGCCCGAGATCACCGTCGACAACGACACGACGCAAGCCGTCCAGCGCGTGATCCAGGACGCGCAGACCAGGTACGACGACGCGCAACACACGCTGCAAGGCGCGCAGGGCGTGCTGCGGATGACGAACCGCGACCCCGAAGCGACACCCGACGAGCGCAAGGCCGCGCGCGACAACTACACGAAGGCGCACGACGCGACCGCCACCGCGCAACGCGAACTCGACGTCACGACCGACGCCGGCTACCGGATCCTGTACGGCGAACAGGCGAAAGCCGACCAGTACAGCGCCGACCCGAGCAACGACAAAATCGAGGGGCCGGCGCAGCAGCAGGCCGATGCGAAGCTCGCCGCGCTGCAGAAACTGTTTCCCGACCAGACCAAGGCGAATCCGAACTTCATCCCGCAGCAGGGCGATTGCAAGACGCCCGCCCAGGTCCAGGCCTACGACGACTGGCAGTCGGCGACGTCGACCGCGGTAACGGCGCAGGCGAAGTACTGGGCGGACGTCAGCAACGCGAATCTCGCCTATACGCAATTCCAGTCGTACATGGCCGACCCTGCCTACAAGGATGCGATCGATACCGGCGTCGGCAAGCTGAACGATGCGCTCGAGCCGCTGCAATTGCAGGTCGACCTGCCCGATCCGCCGCCCGCCGACGCGAACGGCAACGTCGACATGAACGCGGTGCAGGCCAATATCGCGCAGGCCGCGAAGCTCGCCAATTACTCGAACGCGGCCTATGCGGCATCGCTCGACGCGCAGCAGGTCACGACGTTGCAGCAGAAATACGACGCCGACAGCGCGTGCCTGATCGGCTCGACGCCCGGCGCGACGAAAGACGACAAGGCCGCGCTCGATCGCGCGACGACGCAGGCGAACACGAGCGGCAGCTACATGCAGATGCTCGGCGCGCAGTTGACCGTCGACGACTTGCAGACCAAGTACGACACCGCGAAATCGGCATCCGACGACTGGCATATCGCGAATCCGCGCTCGCTGGACCCGCATCCGACCGTCGACGCCGACCTCGCCGCCGCGTCCGATGCGCTCGCACAGGCAAAGCAGAAGGCCAGCCTCGCGCACGACGGATTCGTCGTCGCGTACGGCCAGACGCTCGCGCAGCAGTATGACGACGCCGGCGCGCAGATCGATGCGCAGCTCAAGCCGAAGGTGCCGTTCGTGCTGCAGAACCCAACACCGACACTGTCGACGAATCCACCGCCGTCCACGACGCCGCCGTCGCCGTCGGCGCAGCCGTCGCCGTCGCTCAGCACGTCGCTGCCGAGCCCATCGAGCACCGCGAGTTCCCCGGCGCCGTCGACGACCCAGACGCCGACACCGTCGTCGTCGTTGAGCACGTCGGCGCCGCCCGCCGCGCTATCGACGTCGCTCCCGCCCACGACGCTGTTCACGAATCCGTCGTTCGTGCTGCAGCCGCCCGGCTCGAACACGTCCGTGCCGACCACCGCGACCGGCCAGACCGCCCTCGACGCGAAAAAGCTCCATGTCGTCGCGGGCGCGCTGCGCGCGGCCGACGGCCGCCTGTCCAACACGTTCAACGACGCGGCCGCGAAATTCCAGCTGGCGAACGCGAAGACGCAGGAAGGCGTGCTGAAGGGCAAGCTCGCGGACATGCAGAAAACCTACGACGACTGGTACGCGAACCACCCGACGCCGGTGCGCATGCGCGAGGTGAACGGCGACGAGATCCCGATGCCCACGCCGCGGCGGCCGAATCCGTACCAGGATCGGCTCGACGAGGCGCGCAACAACCTGCAGCAGGCCGACGCGACCATCAACAAGCTGCAGTTGCTGACCGAGATGTCGCGTCAGCAGGTGCTGCTCGACCAGTTCGATGCGAGCCTCGCCGAGAACCTGCGCAACCCGCAGAGCCAGGACGACAAGGATGCCTATTCGAAGGCGCTCGACGGCTTCTTCCGCGCGCACCAGGGCGAGCTGTCGCAATCGCTGCTCGACCAGGCGGGCGCGAGCACGAACAAGGCCGCGACGATCGATTTCGGCAAGCTGACCGACAACGAGCAGCGCAACCTGATCGGCACCGCGATCGGCCTCCCGCCCGACGTGCAGCCGTCGGCGGACACGGGCACGCCCACCGCGCCAGTCAACGACGACTCGGTGCGCTACACCGACAACGAAAAGCTCGACACGATCAACAAGGTGCGCGGCGAAATCCTCCAGCTCGGCGGCGGCAGCGGCACGCAGGTCAACATCCTGCCGCTGATCTACTCGGACAAGACGGCCGGGATGGTAACGAGCGCGCTCTTCAAGGTCACCGACAGCAAGGGCCACGTCCAGTACGTCGACGACACGTCGGCGAATTACGACAACATCGGCGACTACCTCGACAACAACCAGCTTGCGTCGAGCGGCACGCTCGATCTCGTGACCGGCTACGACGACAACGGGCACGCGCAGTTCCAGCAGAAGAGCGCGCATCACGACGACTGGTTCGACAGCGCGCTGAACACGCTGACCGGCGGCAAGGTGAACCTCGGGATGATGGGCCTCGGGCTGCTGATGGAAGGCGCCGGCGTGCTGCTCGACGCAACCGGCGTCGGCGTGTTCGCCGGCGGCGCGCTGAACTTCGCGGGCGGGCTGATGATGGATACGGCGATCGGCTCGAGCATGACGAAATCCGCGCTCGATATCGGCTCGCGCTGGGAACACAACCAGAGCATCAATCCGTTCACCGACGCCGGCGCGCGCGGCGACTGGCTCAACCTCGTACCGATGGGCGCGGCCGGCGCGGCGAAATTCGCGGGCTCGGAAGTCTTCGCCAGGACGGTCACCGCGCTGCGCTCGGCGAGGGCCGCGCGGATCAGCACCGCGATCGTGCGCGGCACCTCGCTCGCCACCGGCCTCGGCGCCGCCGGCGAAAGCTTCGTCGAAGCCGCTGTCGACTTCGCGCGCGGGGACCGCGAGCACGGCTGGGACGCGCTCAAGTCCGGTTTCACGAACGTCGCGCTGATGGGCGCGGGCGGCGTGCGGGACCGCGTGGTCAACGCGACGGTGCGCGTCACCGGCCGGCCGGTGGTCGCCCGCTCGGCAGGCGGCGAGCGCATCTCGATCGACGGACAGCAACTGCAGAAGATCCTGAGCAGGAACGAGCCGTCGCAACTCGCGTTCGGCGCGACGCGCGCGTCGCTCGACGGCGTCGACATCAAGGTCGCGAAAGACGGCACGCTGATGGCGGGCGACAAGGTGCTCACCTACGACAACATGCCCGTGCGCGTGCTCGACTCGCTCAACAACAAGGACCTGAACCACCTGCCGCGCGGGACGTCGGTGATCCTCGGCGAGAACGGCGAACTGAGCATCGTCGAGCTGACCGGCAAGACCTGGACCGAAGGCACGAAGATCGATTCGGTCACGGAGACGGGCGACCGGCTGTCGTTCGGCAGCGACGGCGAAATCAACGCGCCGTCGAAGCTCGTCGCGAAAACGCCCGTCCCGTCGCGCAACGCCCCGCGGCAACCGGCAAGCAACGACACGCCGCCGGCCGACAGCGCGCCGCGCACCACGCCCGCCAACGAAGCCGCGGCGCGCGCCACCGCAGCGAACGACACGGCCACCGCGACCACGGCCGCCAGCGCACGCAACGCGCAGCACACGAGCGAAGCGCAGGCCGCGCGCGACGAGAACCAGCAGGAAACGCGCGCGTCCGATTCGCATGTCGCCGCGCAGAATCGCCGCAGCAGCGACCTGCGCGCGGCGCACGATCCGGCCGTCGCGCGGACGCCCGGCGCACCCGGCGCGGGCGCGCTCGAGGAACCGGCCAGCGTCGCGCCGCGCACGCCGGTCCGCGTGATCGACCTGACCGACGCCGAACCGGCCTCCCGGCCCGCGACGCGCGACCCGGCCGGCGTGTCGGTCCCGCGCGGCCCGTCGGTCGAGGCGCTCGACCATGGCGAGCACACGCTCTTGATCGTGCGCAACGGCGAGGACCCGGCGGCCGCCCGGCCCGACGCCGCGCGGCCGCGCGCGGCGGGCGAGCTGCCCGCCGACGTCGCGGAACCGATCGTCGTCATCGCCGATGCCGCGGACGCGCACGTCGCCCCCGAACTCGCGAACCGCTGGCAGCGGCCGGTATTCGCGGCCGCGCCGGATGCCCTGCACGCCGACGGCACGCTGCGCGCCGATGCGCCGCTGACACGCTACCTGCCCGCCCCCGACGCCGCGGCGGCCGGCGGCCGCGTCGTCGGCACGAACGCGCAGGCAGCCCACGCCGACGCGGCGGGCGTCGTCGAAGCCGACGCGCCTGCGGCGGATCCGGACGCGCCCGCCGCGCGCCGCGCGCCACGCCCCGTGAACGACGACACCGTCGTCGTGCTCGCGTCGACCCGGCGCAACGTCGCCGACCCCGACACGCATGCCGCCGTGCCGCAGCCGCCCGCGCGCGCGGCGCGTGCGCTGGACGGCGCATTCAGCGCGCCCAACCGCATCCTCGTGCTCGTCAAGCCGGCCGAACGCGCCCCCACGCAAGCGGCGAACGATGCACGCGAGGCAGCCGCGCCCAAGCCGGCCCGGGACGCACGAACCCAGGACCACGCGCTCCCGGCCGCCGCCCACCCGGACACCACCGAAGCGCCGGCGGACCCGTCGCTTGCCGGCCCGGGCCTGTTCACGCGGCTGCAGATGCGGTTCGGCGGCGCGCCGCTGCCGGACGCGGTCCACGCGCTCGCGCAGCAATCGGGCACGCTCACGCAGCAGTTGCGGATGCTGAGCGACGCCGGCTGGCGCGTGAGCCTCGGCAAGCGCGGCGGCGGCAGCCGGATCGATCCGAAGCGGCGCCGCGTGACGATCGACGGCGCGCTGCACGATTCGGGCAGCATCACCTATACGCTCGCGCACGAGGCGAAGCATGCGGTCGAGGCGATCGACGGCACACTGGATTCGCTCGACTACAGCGGCCGCAGCCGCTTCACGCGCAAGGCGCTCGAAGCCGAAGCGCGCGCCCAGATCAACGCGTTCGAAGCGCGCTACGAGATCGATCTCGCGGGCGGCGGCGACATCGCGGCGAACACGACGCTGCCCGATGCGCTGCAGCACGAGGCCGACCGCTGGTCGCCATCGAGCGACTATGCGGGCACGGTCGAGCGGCTCGCCGACGCGTTCGCCGATGCGCCGGTGTCGGGCCGCCGCGGCGAGACGTACCAGGCGTTTTACGACGGCATCTGGGACAAGCAGAAGCGCCACGGCGGCGCCCCGCGCCGGATGCCGGCGCCGCACACGACCGAAGGGACCGGTGGCGCGCACCTGCCGCGCACGCTCGAGGAACAGGTGCGGTGGAGCGTCGCGCATGCGGAAACGATCTCGCCGTTCGCCGAACGCGGGCGTCACGAGCCGCGGCAGATGACGCTGCGGATGCTGGACGAACGCACGTCGTCGGGAACCGAGGAACCGGTGACGATCATTCGCGGCCGAACCGACGCCACGGGCCAACTGCTCGACGCACACGGCCGCCCCGCGCAGCACGTGCCGTTTTCGATCGCGCACTTCCTCGCCGGCACGTCGACGAGCGCCGGCACCGGCCGCGCGCTGGTCCTCGCGGCCGACGACGGACACGCGGCCGCGGCATGGCTCACGAACACCTGGCAACGGCCGGTCTACGTGCCGGACGGCGGCACGATCCGCGCGTTCGACGCGGCCATGCGCAACCCGGGGAGCCAGCGGCCCGAGGCGCGGTTCGACCACGCCCCTACGTGGACCCGCTATGCGCCGTCGCCGCGCGAGCGGATCGACTACGGCGAACTGGCCGTCGACGCGCACGGCCTCTACGTCGCGGGCGATCCGTCACGGCGACTGGACCCGCAAGCGCTGATCGGCCCGTTCCTCGGCGCCGGCATCGAAAAGAGCGTGTTCGAACTCGGCAAGCGCAACGCGATCGGCCTGTACGACGTCGATCCATCGAGGCCGCGCGACGGCCAGCTCGCGAATCATTACGACGCGCTCGACACCGAATGCACCGGGCTCGACCTGCTGCGCCGCTACGGCATGCGCACGCTGACCATCGACGGCCCGTTCTCGGTCGGCAACCGGATCGGGATCCTCTACCATCCGCTCGCCGAACTCAGCAGCCGTGCCATCTCGCTCGGCGCGTTGCCGTCACGTATCACGCACGACTCGATGCAACAGCTTGCCGCGATGCGCGAAATCGTCGAGCGCGATGGCCTGGTGTTCGATTTTCAGGGGGTGGTCGACGCGCGCGGCGAGTTCTACTTCAGCGACCCGGCCACGATATTCCGCACCGATGACCGCGAGGAAATCGACGCCACGCTCGAGGAAATCGACACCGTGATCGCGCCGCTCGAACGCGGCATCCGCACCGGCAGCATCGCGCTCGCGCATCCGGCGATCAGCGAATCGCTGCCGGACGGCGCGTTCGTCCAGAAGCCGTCGCGCTTCACGCGGATCCGGATGTGGTTCGGCGGCGCGCCGCTGCCCGACGCCGCCTATGCGCTCGCCGGCCAATCGAGCCTGCTTGCCGACCAGTTGCGCCTGCTGAAATCGGATGGCTGGCAGGTCGTGTGGGGCCGCGCGGGACGCGGCAGCCGCACCGACGTCGAGCAGCGCCGGATCGTGGTCGACGGCGGCCTGCGCGGCACCGGCACGCTCGTCTACACGCTCGCGCACGAAGCCGGCCACGCGGCCGACGTGTCGAACGACCGGCTCGGCCTCGATACCAGCAGCCCGGAAGCGTACGTGCAAAGCACGCTGCTCGCCGAAGCGCGCGCGCAGGCCAACGCGTTCGCGGTGCGCAAGCAGATCCTCGAATCGACCGGCGTCGACATCGCCGAGCACGCGGTGCTGCCCGATGCGATCGCGCGCGAAGCCGATCACGTGATGCCGGGCGACGACGCCGGCCTCGCGCGCCTCGCCGACGCATTCGGCAATGCCCCCGTATCCGGCCGCGACGGCGAACACTACCGTGCGTTCTACGGCAGCACATGGGACCGCCAGCAGCAGCCGGGCAACGCAGCGCTGCGCATGCCCGCGCCGCACACGGCCGAATCGTCCGGCGGCAGCGGCGGCGCACGGCTGCCGCGCACGCTCGACGAACAGGCGCAGTGGAGCCACGCGCACGCGGACCGTGCATCGCCGTTTCCGCGCCGCTGGTTCGGCGGCGGCTCGCCGACACTGTCCTTCTCGCGCCACGGTCCGGTGTCCTATGCGAACGGCGAACCGCTGACGCTCGTCCATGCGCGAACCGACGCAGCCGGCGGCCTGCTGGACGCACGTGGCAACCCCGCCACGCCGGTCGACTATTCGATCGACCATCGCCATGCGTTCACGCCCGCCCGGGCCGGCGCCCCCATCGTGCTCGCGGGCGAAGGCGGGGCCGCACACGCCGCGTGGCTCGCGAACCTGTGGCAACGCACGATCTACGTGCCCGACAGCGGCACGGTCCGCACGCTCGGCGAACCGCGCGGCGAGGGGACGCAGCGCATGCGGTTCGGCGGCCCACGCGCATGGACGCGCTACACGCCGTCGCCGCGCGAACGGATCGACGCGGGCGCGCTCGCCGTCGACGAACACGGGCTGCACGTCGCCGGCGATCCGTCGCGGCGCGTCGATCCCGATGCGCTGCTCGGCCCGTTCCTCGGCGCGGGCACCGCGAAGGCGGTATTCGAACTCGGCAAGCGCAACGCGATCGGCGTGTTCGACGCCAGCGGCGACAAGGCCCGCACGATGCTCGCCCACGAAAAGCGCGGGCTCGAGCAGTTGACGCAGCTCGGCATGCGCACGGTCACGGTCGACGGGCCGTTCACGTACCACGGGCGCGTCGCGGTGCTGTACAGCCCGCTGGCCGAACTCGGCAGCCTCGACGTGATGCACGGCATCCTGCCGAAGCGCGTGACGCGCGAATCGATGCGCCAGCTCGTCGCGATGCGCGAGCTGGCCGCGCGGCACGGCCTGTCGTTCGATTTCGAGGGCCTGTTCGATGCGAACGGCGAGTTCCACTTCAGCGACCCGTCCGTCCTGATCCCGCATCCGGACCCGGCAACCAACCGCACGCCCGGGATGATCGACGCCGTCATCCAGCCGCTCGAACGCGGCATCGCCAGCGGCCACGTCGAACTCGCGCACCCGCTGATCAGCGAATCGCTGCCGGACGGCGCGTTCGTGCAGAAACCGTCGCGCTTCACGCGGATCCGGACGTGGTTCGGCGGCGCGCCGCTACCCGACGCCGCGTACGCGCTGGCCGACCAGTCGAGCCTGCTCGCCGCGCAACTGCGGCTGCTGAACCCCGGCCGCTGGCAGATCGTGCAGGGCCGCGCGGGCGCCGGCAGCAAGGTCGATGCCGAACAGCGCCGGATCGTGATCGACGGCGGCCTGCGCAACGCCGGCACGATCGTCTACGTGCTCGCCCACGAGCTCGGTCATGCGGTCGACGTGGCGACGAACCGGCTCGACCTCGACACCAGCAGCCCCGACGCATACGCGGAAAGCGCGCTGCGCGCCGAGGCGCGCGCGCAGGCCAACGCGTTCGCGGTGCGCAAGCAGATCCTCGAATCGACCGGCATCGACATCGCCGAGCACGCGGTACTGCCCGACGCGATCGCGCGCAAATCCGACCATGTGATGCCGGGCGACGCGGCCGGCCTCGCGCGCCTCGCCGACGCGTTCGGCAACGTGCAGACGTCGCTGCCCGGCAACCCCGTCTATCGGGCGCTGTACCGCACGCAGGCCGAGCAGGCGCTGCGCGATGGCGAGGCCGGGCGAGCCGGCGCCATGCCGCGGACGATGCCGTCGATGATGATGTGGCCGATGGACCCGTCGTCGTTCCTGCCGGCCGCCCCCGTGCTCGCGCCCGAGGCCCGCGCGGCCGACTGGCTCGACGCGCACGGCAAGCGCGATCTGAAGCGCATCGACGGCACGCAACTGGCCGACATCCGCGACCTCGCGCAATACGCGGGCCCCAACGCCCACGTGCTGATCGCGAAGCACGCCGACCGGCCGGCGGACGACGGCACGCATCCGCAACCCGAATTCGTCGCGAGCCTGACGACCGATGCGCATGGCCAGCCCGGTCAGGTCGAATCGACCGATCCGGGCGGCGCGCCGTCGCACGACTTGCGCGACGCGCTCTATCCGGGCACGCGTCCGCGCAAGCGCAGCGGCAGCGCGACGCCGCATGAAGCGCGTGCGCAATTCGACTTCTACCTGTCGCCGGTGTCGCTCGACGAGCTGCGGCAATTCGGCGGCGCGGCGAAGATCGAAGCCGTCGACTCGAAACGCGTATGGAATGCCGAGCCTTCCGGCGACGCGCCTGCGCAGGAGGTCGTCGAGCAGATCGGCAAACTCGCCGGCGCGCCGCAATTCAAGCGGCCCAAGGCGGCCGCGAAGGTCGCCGACGACAGCACGACGATCTTCGCGGTCGACCGGAAAACCGGCAAGGTGCTCGGCTACGCCGTGCCCAAGCAAGGCGGCAGCGGCTGGGCGTATCACGAGAAAACCTCGGTTGGCGATGCATCGATCGCCGAACAGGATCTTGGCGCCGCATTCCGCCGCCGCGCCCGCGGCCTGCCCGACGGACGGCGCGGCGTCGTGTTCGTCCCGTCGTCGCTGCCGGAATCGGCGGTGTCCCGCTATGGCGGCTTCGCTCCGGCCGAGCGGGCGTTGCCGATCGCCGAGCAAAAGCCGCCGTCGATGAAAACGAGCGACCGCGTGCAGCGCCGGCTCGGCAAGCTTCAGTCGAGAGGCAAGCCGCCGGCCGGCGCGACGTCGCTCGCCAACCCGTGGGTCGCGCCGAACCTGCTGCCGAAATCGGCCGACGACGTGCACGATTTCAACGGCGCGAACACGCTGCACCTGCGGCGCGTGATCGATCTCGGCCAGGTCGGCCCGGAATACTTCATCTACGTCTACGGCACGGAAGGCACGCTGATCGACACGCTGCATCAGCCTGATGGCCTCCTCGCGACCCGCGACGGCACGTTGCAATGGTTCGACGATGCCGCGCATTTCGCCGACGAGAGCAAGCCCGGCGTCGATCTCGACAGGACCAAGATCGGCGGCGGTCCGGACGGCTCGGACCGGCACTTTCTCGTGACGCGGCTCGACCCGGCGGAATTCGATGCGCGCACGAAGCCGACGCAGGTCGCGGCCTATGCGCTGAAACAAGCGGAACTCGACAAGCAGTTGCAGAAGGCCGCCGCGGAATCGTCCGCGCCGTTCGGCGAACTGCGGCGCCGCATCGCGGCCGAACTGGCGGCCGCGAAGCACCAGCAGGCCACACTTGCCGGCGATCCCGCGTCCGGCACGGCGTCCGCCAATCCGCCCGCGAAACCGAACAAGGCTGCGCGCGGCAAGGGCAAGAAAGGCAGCCGGAACGCGCCGGCGGCGCCCGCACCGGCCGCGTCGCCGGCGCCGCAGGCCGCGCCGGCCGGCAAGCCGTTCAGCATCAAGACCTATCAGCCGGGCCTGACGAGCGCGACGGTCGCCGAATGGATCCTCCGCTTCGGCACGGCGAAGCTCGACGACTGGTTCCCGGAGCACGAGCGCGTGAAGGCGTTCGCGGGCCGCACCGGCGAGCCGCTCGACCTCGGCGCGACACGCCAGGTCATGATGGCCGACAGCGTGATGATGAAGGCGCTCGGCATCCCGTTGCGGCTCGCGCGCGACGCGTCGAGCATGCCGTGGCGCGGCCCGCTGTCGCGACCCGACCATGCGGCGAACCTGGTGTCGCGCCATGCGAAGCGCGCGATCACCTATCTGTCGATCGCACGCGCCGCAGACCGGCACGCGTTGCAGGCCTATGCCCGCGCGAAGGCCGAGCTCCAGGATCGCCTCGCGCTGATGGCGCGCGGCTTCACGTTGCGCGACGACCCCGCCGAAATGCTCGCGCTCGTGAAGCGCTATGGCGGGGCGATGCCGGTCGTATCGGTCGCGGTCGATCCGTATTCGCTGGCCGCCGCGCTCGGCCGGAAACACGACCCCGCGTTCATCCGCCGCGTGCGCGAACTCGGCAAGCTCGACAACGCGCAGTTCGACGAAGCGAACGCGCGGATCGACATCGTCGGCACGGGCCGCCATCTCGAACTCGACGACCTCGACCACCTGTTCAAATGGCTCGATGCGGCGTCCGAAGGCGGCTTCGTGCTGCGCCTCGAAACCGCGCCGTCGCGCGCGCTCGTGTCGGCCGAGGACCAGCGCACGCTGGCTGGCACCAACGATGCGTACCACGACTACGTGCGCACGTTCGACGCGCTCGAAACGTGGGCGCGGCAGCACACCGGCAAAACCGCGCCGCATGTGATGGTGACGTTCCACGGCTGGGACGCCGTGCTCGAACCGGCGCCCGGCGACGGCCACCTGAAGCTCGTCGAGGCCGTGCTCGACCGCAAGGAACTCGACTGGGTTCATCTCGGGCTGTCGTATGCGACGCATGGCTCGGACTTCGTCGCGAATCAGGATCTGACCGCCGCCCTCGCCCGCACGCTCGTCGACTACAAGCTGCATGCACCCGACAAACTCGCGCGCCTGCACGGCGCCGATGCGCTCACGCGCGTGTTCGAACGGGTCGGCGCGCAAACGCTCGCGAACCAGCATCAGGTGCTGTTCGCCGAAGTCGAACGCGTCGGCCTCGCGAACAAGATGACACCCGACGAGCTCGCGCAATTGCGCGCCGGCCTGTACGAAGGCCATACGACCGCGCTGATGGACCGCGCACGGCAGGCGACGATCACTTATGCGCAGGAGAACTACTGGAACAGCACCGCACCCGCCAACCGGGCCGAGCTGCGCGCGCGCGATGCCGGCAAGCGCTGGCTGAACCAGTACGGCCGGCCCGCTACCGAACGCAAGATCGGTGCGCATGCGAACCCGAATGCATCGAGCACCGCGTTCTGGCGCGCGGTGGCCGCCGATCCGAAGCTCGCGATCGACGAGACCAAGCCCGTCCTCGTGAACCGCGACATCGCCGCACAGCCGAGCCACCAGCTCGGCAACCCGCAGGAAGCCGCGCTCGCGCAGCTCAATGCGCTGCGCGTCCACCGCCCGTCGTTCGGCAAGCGCGACTGGGCGTGGTCGCTGGGATTCGGCGGCACGGTGGCCGGCGCCAGCTCGCTCGTCGCGCTGAACGTGTTCAACGGCATGACCGTGATGAGTTCGGATGCGCTGACCCACGCGAACACCGCACTGTTCGTCGGCGCGCGTGCGGGCCGCGTGTTCGGCGCGATGCACCAGGGCGCGGTGCAGAGCCTGCAGAGCGGCGATCCGCGCGCGGTGCACGACGTGCTCGACCGCCTGCAGCGCTCGCTTGCGCAGCAGCTGACCGCGCCGGTACACGGCTACAACCCGGCGCGGCTCCAACAGCTCGACCTGCTGACGAACGAAACCCGCGTGAAGGCGACCCACCTGGTCGACATGCATCGCCAGGGGCTCATCGGCTTCGACGATGCGGCCGCGCAGATCAGGGAACTGTCGGTCGACCTGCTCGCGAACATGCAGGGCATGGTCGGCGGCACGTCGCTCGCGCAACTGCATCACGGCAATTCCCGCCGGCTGCTCGGCCTCGTCGGACGCGGCAGCGCGATCGTCGGCTATTCGGGGACGATCGCCGTCGGCGTGCACGGGCTGATGACCACGCCGACCGTCGCGGGCGCGCTGACGACCGCGAGCGCGGCGCTCGCCGCGACGTATTCAGGCCTCGTCTATGCGGTGAGCGCGCACCGCGTGAACGCGGACAAGCGCAGCCGCGTCGTGCGCCTGATCGACTCGACGTCGGATTTCGTCGGCGTCGCGAGCGGCGTCGCGGGCTCGATCGCGCAATACGACAAAGGTCACTACGGGCTCGCGGCAACGGCCGCGACGTCGACGTTGATGCTGCTCGGCGCGCGCCTGAACACGCATTTCCCGAACGCGACGCGCTGGGTCAGGAAATATCCGACCGCGCTGATCCTCGTGCCGATCGGAATCTGGGGCTTCACGCAATTGCAGAACCTGTTCTTCGGCCCGCCGTCGGGCGGCTCGGGCTCGTCGCCGCACAAGCCGCAGTCGACGCCGGCATCGCCATCACACCAGCCGTCGCAACCGACCGCCGGCGCGCCGACGGCCGGCCTCGCGCCGGGCACTACCGCAACGCAACCACCCGGGACCGGCACGACGGGCACGACGGCGCCCGCTCAGCCCGCCGCGCCGCCGTCGTCGGCCGCGCAGCCGACCATCGTCGTGGCCGGCGATTCGCTGTGGGTGATCGCCGACGCGCATCGCCAGTCGCTGCTCGACGCCGCGCACGTGTCGCAGCACGACCGCAACGCGATGACGCGCGACCAGCAGGATGCGCGCGCGCTGAACGAGATCCTGCAGCTGAATCCGGGCCTGGCGTCGGCGCCGAACGTGCTGCATGTCGGGCAGTCGATCAACGTCGGCTGACGCGCAGTCGCCCGTGCGCGCTCAGCCGGCCCACGCGGACGAGCGGATCACGCTGCAGAAGTTGCCCGCACGGAAATGCGGATCCTTGTCCGCGAGCACGTCGGCCTTCACGTTGCCGAACGTCGTGCCGGGCTTGTGCTTGATGCCGTCGTAGAACGCCTGAATGATGTCCTCCTTGAAATGCGGCGTGCGCGGATGCGCGCGCACGACCGCTTCCCGCTCGGTATCGCTGTATTCCGGGTAAGTGAGGCCCAGTACGTCCATCTCGACGCCCGCCGTGACCAGCGCGACGACCGGATGCATGTGCTGCGGGATGCCGGGCGTGGTGTGCAGCGCGATCGAGGTCCACACGACATCGATGTCCTGTTGAGAAATCCCGTTGCCCTTCAGGAAATCGCGCGCGGCGTTCGCGCCGTCCACTTCGAAGCGCTCGCATGCACTGCTGTGCCGGTGCGTGAGTCCCATGTCATGAAACATGCAGCCGCAATAGAGCAGCTCGGGGTCGTACTCGAGCCCGCGCCGCCGGCCCGCCAGCGCCGCGAAATAGAACACGCGGCTCGAGTGGTGGAACAGCAGCTCGGATTCGGTATCGCGCACGAGCTCGGTGATCTCGCGCGTCAAACGCGTATCGGGAAGGGTGATGCCGGCGACGCTCACAGTCATGATCGACCTCCATGGAAGACACCTTCGATTTTCCGGAGTCCGACAGGTGTCTCCAATGGACGTATCACGCCGAATCCTGCCATTTCGCGCGACGAACGGACATGGCGCCTGCGCGGCGAAGAAAGCGCTCCTATACTGCTGCGCATCACGTTCGATACGACACGCAATCGATCATGCCGAAGGTCGTGGGTATTTTCGCCGTTCCGGGCGTTCAACTGCTCGACGTCTCCGCGCCGCTCGACGTGTTCGCGCAAGCGAACGCCGAGTGCGGCAAGCCGTTCTACACGTTGCGGATCATCGCGAGCGGGCCCGGGCCGATCCGCAGTGCGTCCGGCGCACGGCTGCTGCCCGACTGGATCGCGCCCGACATTCCGGAGCGCGTCGACACGCTGCTGGTCGCCGGCGCGCCGCACGCCGGGCAGATCGTGCTGCGCACCAACGTCCTCGCGTGGTTGCGCTCGGCGGCCGTGCAAAGCAGGCGCTACGGCTCGATCTGCACCGGCGCGTTCATCCTCGCGGCCACCGGCCTGCTGAAAGGGCGCCACCTGACCACGCACTGGGCCGCCGCCGATGCATTCGCGCAGGCGTATCCGTCCGTCACCGTCGACGCCGACGCGCTGTACGTGCGCGACGGCAAGCTGCGCACCGGCGCCGGCGTCACGGCCGGGCTCGATCTCGCGCTCGCGCTGGTCGAGGAGGATCTCGGCCGCGAGATCGCGCGGCGCGTCGCCGCGCAGCTGGTGATGTTCTTCAAGCGGCCGGGCGGGCAGCTCCAGTTCAGCCGCACGGGCGAGGCGCGCCCCGCCGGGCGTTCGGTCCTGCAGGAAGTCCAGCGCTGGATCGCCGCCCATCCGGAACTCGAGCATTCGGTGGCCGGGATGGCGAAGCATGCGGGCATGAGCCCGCGCCATTTCGCGCGACTGTTCCGCGCGGAAGTCGGCATGACGCCGGCCGCATGGGTCGAGGCGACCCGCATCTCGGCCGCTCGTCGGCTACTCGAGAACGGCCACGACACGCCGAAGCAGGTCGCCGCGAAATGCGGCTTCGCAAACGTCGATACGCTCAGGCGAGCGTTCACCCGGCATGTCGGCATCACGCCGGCCGAATACCGGAAACGGCAGGCGACCCTCGCTGCGTGATGCGGAGCGCGCGACGCTGACGGCCTCGGCAAAATAATTCGGAATGCGATTCACCCGCTCATTCCGTTACTGCGCCCATCGACCCTATCGCGCTCCGCAGGCCAAGCCGCGCCTCGCCGACATGCCCTCAATCGTCAGACGAAATCGCATGCCGCGCGAATCGTTTACCCAGTTGCAATAATGATTCGCTGCAACACGTATTTCCGACCGGTAACGCGATCGTTACGATGCAATCAACCGCTGAACGCCACGAGCGAAGCGCGAAATCAACAGAACCGGAGGTCACCATGAAGTCGTTCATCACCGCTGTCGTCGCCGCAACTGCCCTGTCCGCATCGTACGGCGCATTCGCCCAATCGAACCCGTCGGGCCAGCTGACGCGGGCCCAGGTGCGTGCGGAACTCGTCCAGCTCGAACAGGCCGGCTACAAGCCCGAAGTGTCCGATCAGTATTACCCGCGGGCGCTGCAGACCGCCCAGGCTCGCGTGACGAATGCCGATGAAACCGGCTACGGCGCGCAAGCAGCCGCCGGTGCACGCGCCGGCCGCGCGATCGCGGTCAAGCAGGAAGGCCGCGACTCGATCTATTTCGGCCAGTAAGCCGGATACGCGCCGGCGCATTCCGGCGTATTCCCGACGTATTTCGATACGCAGGTCGTACGCGCCACACCCCGCTCCCGTTCATCGGGGCGGGGTGTTTGCTTTTCGATCTCCGCTCCCGCCGCCGGTCATGCGCCACGCTGCGCCGTTCACGCAAGCGTCCGGTGTTTGCGCATAGAATGGCCGCGTGGTCGGCGTCGGCCAGAACGCATGCGAGCGGTGTCACGACGCCCGCTGGCCGGCCCGATGTCGCACTCGGCGCATTTTTCGAAAAGGAGCGGTTTCATGTCTCAAACATCCGGTTCCATGATCACGTTTCGCCGTCCGGACGGCCAGGAACTGCAGGGCTATCTCGCCACGCCGGCACAAACCGAAGGCGCGCCCGCGGTCGTCGTCATCCAGGAATGGTGGGGGCTGAACGACCAGATCCGCGGCGTCGCGGATCGCCTCGCGCGCTGCGGCTACTTCGCGCTCGTGCCCGACCTGTATCGCGGCAAGTCGACGGTCGAGGAGGAAGAAGCGCACCACCTGATGACCGGCCTCGATTTCGGCGACGCCGCGTCGCAGGACATTCCCGGCGCGGTCGCGCACCTGAAGACGCTGGCGCCGCGTGTCGCGGTGACGGGCTTCTGCATGGGCGGCGCCCTGACGCTGCTGTCGCTGCAGTACGCCGACGCGGAGGCCGGCGTCATGTGGTACGGCCTTCCGCCGCTCGACTACATCGATCCGGCCAAGCTGAAGGTGCCGCTGATGGGGCACTGGGGGACGCAGGATGCGTTCTTTACGATCGACCAGGTCGACGCACTGGAAAAGAAGCTGACCGACTCGAAGGTCGGTTTCGAATTCCATCGCTATCTCGCGCACCATGCGTTCGCGAACGAAACGGCGGTCGGTCCCGGCCGCATCGCCGGCACGCAGTTCGATCCGGTGTGGTCGGAAATGGCGTGGGATCGCACGCTCACGTTCTTCGGCCGGACGCTGTGGACCAAGCAGGCGTAACGTAACGCTGCTCACCGCACGCACGACGGTATGAAGGAAAACGCCACGGACTTGCGTCCGTGGCGTTTTCGTTTTCACAACCGGGCGGGTCGGCGGACAGACTTGGCCTGGAAGCTCCCGCCGTGCCGTCGCGCCTATCCGTTCGTCGCTGTCTGGTAATCGACCGGCGCATCCGGCGCGCGCGGCGTCTCGCCGGCGCGCTGGATCCACCCGCCGCCCAGTGCGCGGTACAGGTCGACCAGATTCGTCCAGCGTGCCAGACGTGCGCTGATCAGCGACTGCTGCGCGGCGTACAGATCCGTCTGCGCGGTCAGCACCGACAGGTAGCTGTCGACACCGTTCTTGTAGCGCAGGTCCGACAGATCGAAGCGTCGCTGTTGCGCGTGCTCGTTGCGCTCGAGCGCCGCGATCTGCTGGTCGTACGTGCCGCGTGCGGCCAGACCATCCGACACTTCGCGGAACGCCGACTGGATCGCCTTCTCGTAGTTCGCGATCTCGATGCGCTTCTGCACGTTCGCGAGATCGAGGTTCGCGATGTTCTGCCCGCCTTCGAAGATCGGCAGCGCGATGCTCGGCGCGAACGACCACGCCGCCGTGCCGGCCTTGAACAGGCCGCCCAGCGTCGGGCTCGCGGTGCCGAACGCGCCCGTCAGCGAAATCTTCGGGAAGAACGCCGCGCGCGCCGCGCCGATATTGGCGTTCGCGGCCAGCAGCGTCTGCTCGGCCTGCATCACGTCAGGACGACGCGTCAGCAGGTCCGACGGCAACCCGGCCGGCACGTCCGTCAGCAGGTTCTGCGCATCGAGCGGCATGCCCGCCGGCAGATCGTCCGGCAGCGGCTCGCCGATCAGCAGCACCAGCGCGTTCAGCGCCTGCGCGCGGGCTCGCGCCTGCGCCTGCTGG
>NZ_JAKWFH010000068.1:0-36455 GCF_029522185.1 Burkholderia sp. IO2
CTGTCCAAGGTCGCGCTGGTTGCCTGCATGCGCAAGCTCCTAACCATGCTCAATGCCATGGTCAAAACCAACACGCCTTGGGACGATTCACTTCATCGGGCTTGACTCGGAAGACGGTTACTCAGTCCTTCAGTACGGCGCGCAGCAGCGCGAGGCGCCGCTGATACTCGCGGCGCGCGGCGAGCGCGTCGGCCATCGTCACGCGCACGAAGCGCGCGCGATGGTTCGGCTGCATCTGGCCGATCAGGTCCATGTCGGCGCTGATGACCGTGCCGATCGTCGCGTAGCCGCCGCCCGACACCGCATCGCGATGCAGGATGATCGGCTCGACCCCGGCCGGCACCTGGATCGAGCCGATCGGATAGCACGCGTCCACGATGTTCGACGGATCGGCCCCGGCGCCGAACGGCTGCTCGCGCGGCCGGAACTGCAGCGGCCGGCCGTTCTTGTAGCGGTAGCCGATGCGGTCCGCCTCGGGCGCGACCGTCCATTCGTCATCGAAGAACCTGTGCGCCGACGCGTCGGTGAGCCGGTAGTGGTACAGCCCCGGCAGCACGCGCAGTTCGACCTGGCTGTCCAGCGGCCGGCTGACCGATGCCGGCAGCTCGCGCCCTTCGCGAAGCGTGCCGCGCGCCGCGCCGATCGGCAAACGGTCGCCTTTCTGCAGGCGCCGGCCCGCGTGGCCGCCGATCGCGCCGAGCGTGTAGGTCGAGCGGCTGCCGAGCACGACCGGCACGTCGATGCCACCCGCGACGGCCAGGTACGCGCGGGCGCCGCCCTTCACGTAGGCGAACGACAGCACGCTGCCCGCGCGAATCCACAGCGCGACGTTGCAGCGCTGCCCGACGCCATCGATCTTCGGGGTCATCTCGGCGCCCGTGACGGCGACCAGCGCGTCCGCATGGAACAGCAGCTCCGGGCCGAGCAGCGTGCATTCGAGCACGGCCGCCTGTTCCGGATTGCCGACCAGCAGGTTCGCCGCGCGCGACGCGTACTGGTCGAGCGAGCCCGACGGCGGGATGCCGACGTGGTAGTAGCCTTGCCGGCCCGTATCCTGGACCGACGTCGCGAGGCCGGGTTTCACGACCTCGATCAGGTTGTGCGCGTCAGCGGGCATGCAGCACCTCGACGAGAGAACGGTTGACCGCATCGGGATCGCGCCGGAACGCGTCGAGCGAGAATTTCACGGGGCGCACGCGCAGCGAGAAGGTACCCGCTTCGACGGCCGCCACCGCGGCGTCATAGGCGTCGCGACCGATCGGCTGGAACTTCACGATGTCGCCGGGCCGGAAGAACACCATGAAATCGCGCAGGTAGTCGAGCCGCTGCGCGGGATCGAAGATCGGCGCCGGCGTCACGCCGAACATCTGGTAGCCGCCCGCGCCGCGCACCGAGTAGATGCAGCCGAAGCAGCCGCCGTGGCCGACCGTCAGCTTCGGCGTGTCGGTGCGCGGCCGCAGGTATTTCGGTACTTCGAGCTGGCGTGCGCGCTCGACCATCTGGTACATGAACGGCAGGCCCGCGACGAAGCCGACCATCGACACGAACCACGGCGAGCCCGAGTGCGCGGCGATGAAGTCGTCGACGTCGCGCTTGCCGTTGATCCGCGCCGCATATTCGAGGTCGGTCGACGACGGGTCCTGGTGACGCTCGCGAAACCGCATCAGCGTCTCGTGCGTCCACGGGTCGTTGTACAGCACCGGCACCTCGACGATGCGGGTATCGAGTTCGAGCGGCGCGTCGCCGACCTCGGCCTCGATCGCCTTGAGCAGCGCGACGAGCGTGTCGGGCTCGATCACGTCCGGGTCGTAGCGCACCTGGTAGGACGCGTTCGCCGGACAGATCTCGGTGATGCCCGGCACCGCGCGCCGCTGCAGTTCGCGCGTGATCGCCGTGCCCTTGAAGAAGGCGTCGAGCGACATCGCCTCGCTGATCTCGACGAACACGAATTCGTCGCCGCCGAACGTATAACGGGTCGTCACAGGGCCTCCCCGACGCGCGCGGCGTCCGCGGTTTCGTGCTGCCGGGCGGCGGCCGTCGCGGCCTCGCGCCATGACGGCATCCACGCTTCGAGAAAATTCGTGTGATAGCGGCCCGCGCGCACGTCGTCGTCCGCGAGCAGCGCGACGTGCAGCGGCGCGGTGGTCTTCAGGCCGCCGACCTGCAGCTCGCCGAGCGCGCGAGACAGACGCCGCAATGCGGCCGCGCGGCTCTCGTCGTGCACGATCAGCTTCGCGAGCAGCGAATCGTAGAACGGCGGCACGACGTAGCCCGGGTAGAGCAGCGAATCGACGCGCACGCCGGGGCCGGTCGGCCACACCAGTGCGTCGATCCGGCCCGGATTCGGGCGGAAATCCTGCAGCGGATCTTCCGCGTTGATCCGGCATTCGAGCGCGGCGCCGCGCATCGCGATGTCGGCTTGCGCGAACCGCAGCGGCTCGCCGTCGGCGATGCGCAGCGTTTCGCGCACGAGATCGATGCCGGTGATCGCCTCGGTCACCGGATGCTCGACCTGGATGCGCGTGTTCATCTCGATGAAGTAGAACTCGCCGCGCGCATCGTCGAACAGGTATTCGAGCGTGCCCGCGCTGCGGTAGCCGACCTCGCGCGCGAGGCGCGTGGCCGACGCGCACAGCGCGTCGCGCTGCGCCGGCGTGAGCGACGGCGACGGCGCTTCCTCGAGGATCTTCTGGCGGCGCCGCTGCAGCGAGCATTCGCGCTCGAACAGGTGGACGACGTCGCGGCCGTCGCCGAGCACCTGCACCTCGATGTGCCGCGCTCGCGCGATGAAGCGTTCGAGATAGACGCCGCCGTCGCCGAACGCGGCCTGCGCCTCGCGCTGCGCGAGCGGCAGTTCGGCGTCGAGCTGCGCGGCGTCGTGCGCGACGCGGATGCCGCGCCCGCCGCCGCCCGCGGCCGCCTTGATCATGATCGGGTAGCCGATGCGCGCGGCGACTTCCCGCGCCTCGTCGAGCGACTGCACGACACCGTCGCTGCCGGGCACGGTCGGCACATTGGCACGCCGCGCGGTTTCGCGGGCGCGGGCCTTGTCGCCCATCGTCGCGATCACCTGCGCGGCCGGGCCGACGAAGATCAGCCCGGCCGCCTCGACCTGCGCGGCGAACGCCGCGTTCTCGGACAGGAAGCCGTAGCCCGGATGGATCGCGTCCGCGCCGCATTGCCGCGCGGCGTCGAGGATCGCGGCCGGATTCAGATAGCTCTTCGCCGCATGCGACGACCCGATGTGGATCGCTTCGTCGGCCATGCGCGCGGCGAGGCTGTCGCGGTCCGCGTCGCTGACCACGGCGACCGCGCGCATGCCGAGCTCGCGTGCCGCGCGGATCACGCGCACTGCGATTTCGCCGCGGTTCGCGACCAGCACGGTCTTGATCCGCGACGGTCGATAGAAGGTGTCGGGGGCGTTTGCCGGCTTCATCGCATCACCCCTCGATCCGCATCAGCACCTGGCCGGCGTCGACCGGCTCGCCATCGTCGACGAGCAGCTCGACGACGCGGCCCGCCGCATCGGCTTCGATCTCGGTGAACTGCTTCATCACTTCGACGAGGCCGACCACCGCGCCGGCCGCGACCGTCGCATTCACCGCGACGTAGTAGTCCGCCTCGGGTGACGGGCGTCGGTAGAACGTGCCCGGCAGCGGGCTGACGATGTCGTGCAATGCCATCTTGCGTCTCCTTGAATCGGGTTCAGTGATGAGCGGCGAGCGGTTGCGGGCCGGCGGTCCGGATGCCTTCGCGGACCAGCGCGTCGCGCGTTTCGCGCACGAGTTCGAGCGCGCCGGGCGTGTCGCTGTGGATGCAGACCGAATCGAAATCGATGTCGATGTCGTCGCCGTCGATCGTGCGCACCTTGCCGTCGATGCACGCACGCAGCACCTTGTCGGCCACCTGCTGCGGGTCGAGGCGCCCGACGCGGCGCGTGAACACGATGGAGCCGCTGCGGTCGTAGTCGCGATCGGCGTAGAACTCGCGGATCACCGGCTGTTCGTACTCCCTCGCCACGCGATACGTGACCGACGCTTCCATGCAGTACAGCCACAGGCCGGGATCGACGCGCTGCAGCGTCTCGATCAGCAGCCGCGAGAACGCCTCGTTGGCCGCCGCGTGCATGTAGAGCGCGCCGTGCGGCTTGACGTGCTGCAGGCTCACGCCGTTGAGCCGCGCGAACTCGCGCAGCGCGCCGAGCTGATACAGGATGTCGTGGACGAGCGCCTGCGGCGTTTCGGTGATCGTGCGGCGACCGAAGCCCGCCAGATCGCGAAAGCCCGGATGCGCGCCGATCCCGACGCCGGCGTCGCGCGCGAGCTGCACCGTGCGCGCCATGATGTTCGGGTCGCCGGCATGAAAACCGGTGGCGATGTTCGCCGAGCTGATGAGCGGCATGATCTGCTCGTCGACGCCGTCGCCGATCGTCCACGGGCCGAAGCCTTCGCCCATGTCCGAATTCAGGTCGACACTGTGCTTCCTCATACGGTTCGTTCCTCCAGGTTCTCCGGTTTCGCGTGCGCCGCAGCGCGTGTCGACACCGTGTTGAACGCAGGTTAGCCGTGCCGGGTGCGTCAAAATAGTTCTATTTTTATATGCGAGCGTATCGATTTTTCAGATATCGCCGGAAACGGCCGCCCGGCGCCGCGGCAGGCGGATGCGCACGGGTCGGGCGGGCCCGGATTGCCGCTAAACGGACGGTTGATATGATGGTTGCCATGCCCCCATCAGTTTTCCACCGCGCATGGCCCTGACGCTCAGACAGCTCAAGTACTTCGTCGCGACCGCCGAGCTCGGACAGATCTCGCAGGCCGCGATCCAGCTCACCATCTCGCAGTCGGCCGTGACGAGCGCGATCAAGGAACTGGAGGACAGTCTCGGCACGCAGCTGTTCGTGCGCACGTCGGCGGGCGTGACGCTGACCGATACCGGGCGGCGTTTTCTCAATCACGCGTACACGATCCTGTCGTCGGTCGACGAGGCGATGCGGATCCCGAATCTCGAAAGCACGCTGACCGGCACGCTCGCGATCGCCGCGAGCTACACGGTGCTCGGCTACTTCCTGCCGCATCACGTGCTGCGGCTCAATACGCTCTATCCGCGCCTGACGATCCACCTGCACGAGCTGAACCGCGAGTCGATCGAGGAAGGGCTGATCGCGGGCCGCTACGACATGGCCGTGCTGCTCACGTCGAACGTGTCGAATCCGGAGCTCGTGCTGGAGCCGGTGATCCATTCGGTGCGCAGGCTGTGGGTCGGCGCGCATCATCCGCTGCTGCGGCGCGAGAGCGTCACGTTCGCGGAGGTCGCGCACGAGCCGTTCGTGATGCTGACGGTGGACGAGGCCGGGCAGACCGCGCTGCGTTACTGGAACGAGACACCGTACCGGCCGAACGTAATCCTGCGCACCTCGTCGGTCGAGGCGGTGCGCAGCATGGTCGCGAACGGCAGCGGTGTCGCGATCCTGTCCGACATGGTGTATCGCCCGTGGTCGCTCGAAGGGCGGCGCATCGAGACGATCGTGCTGCGCGACCCGGTGCCGCCGATGAGCGTCGGCCTCGCGTGGCGCAAGAACATCGAGCTGAGTCCCGCGATGCACGCGGTGCGCGACTATTTCCGGCACACGTTCATGGAGCCGCGCGCACTGGGCGGCGCGACCTGAGCCGTGCGCGCGGGCGTGAAAAAGCCGGGGCGCGCCCCGGCTTTTTCGTTGACGGGCGCGGCGCGCCGGCCGTTGCCGCTTACGCGTTGTCCGACAGCGCGTCGGCCTGGCTCGCGCGGATGCCGAGGCGCTCGAACAGCGCGCGGTCGCGCTGCGTCTGCGGGTTGCTCGTCGTCAGCAGCTGGTCGCCGTAGAACATCGAGTTCGCACCGGCGAGGAAGCACATCGCCTGCATCGCGTCGTCGAGCTGCTCGCGCCCGGCCGACAGGCGCACGACGGCCTTCGGCATCGTGATGCGCGCGACCGCGATGGTGCGCACGAATTCGAACGGATCGAGCGGCGCGGTGCCTTCGAGCGGCGTGCCTTCGATCGCGACGAGGTTGTTGATCGGCACCGATTCCGGATACGGGTTCAGGTTCGCGAGCTGCGAGATCAGGCCCGCGCGTTCGCGACGCGATTCGCCCATCCCGATGATGCCGCCGCAGCACACGTTGATGCCCGCGTCGCGCACGCGGTCGAGCGTGTCGAGGCGATCCTGGTAGGTGCGCGTCGAGATCACCTGGCCGTAGAACTCCGGCGACGTGTCGAGGTTGTGGTTGTAGTAGTCGAGGCCCGCGTCGGCGAGCTGCCGAGCCTGTTCGTCTTCGAGCATGCCGAGCGTCATGCAGGTCTCGAGGCCGAGCTCCTTCACGCCGCGCACCATCTCGGTCAGCGCCGGCATGTGGCGCTCCTTCGGGTTGCGCCACGCGGCGCCCATGCAGAAGCGGCTCGCGCCGTTCGCCTTCGCCGCGCGCGCGGCGTCGAGCACCGTGTCGACGTCCATCAGCTTCTCGGCCTTCAGGCCCGTGTCGTGATGCGACGACTGCGAGCAGTACCCGCAATCTTCCTCGCAGCCGCCCGTCTTGATCGACAGCAGCGTCGACAGCTGCACCGCGTTCGCGTCGAAGTGCTCGCGATGCACCTGCTGCGCGCGGAACATCAGGTCGTTGAACGGCAGTTCGAACAGCGCGACGACGTCGGCGACGCGCCAGCGCTGCGGCGCCGGTGCAGCCATGGGAATCGCGTCGGATTGCACGGCGACGGTCTGGGCTTGGGTCATTTCGTTTTCCTGTCCTGGGCGGGATTGGGGGATCGGTTGGGTCAAGGCCGCGCGGCGCGCAGCGACTCGACGAGCGCGGCGATGTCGAGCATCGCCGCGGCGGATTCGGGGGCGGCCGGCGTCATGTGCGCGATGCGGCCGACGAGCGGCGCGCGGTGCTCGCGCGCGAGCCAGTCGCGAATCGTCGCGACGTTCTCGTCGGCGAACGACATGGCCGGGTCGACGTGGTTCGCGACCCAGCCCGCGAGCGCGAGCCCGCGCTGGCGAATCGCATCGGCCGTCAGCAGCGCGTGGCTGATGCAGCCGAGCCGGATGCCGACGACGAGCACGACGGGCAGGCCGAGCGCGACCGCGAGATCGGCGGTGTCCTGCGTGTCGTTCAGCGGCACGCGAAAGCCGCCGACGCCTTCGACGACGACGACGTCCGCGCGCGTCAGCGCTTCGCGATGGCACGCGACGATCGTGTCGAGATCGAGCGTCACGCCTTCCTGCGCGGCGACGATGTGCGGCGCGGCCGGCGCTTTCAGCAGGAACGGCGTGCGCAGCTCGGGCGGCAGCACGACGTTCGCGGCGGCGTCGAGCTGATCGGCATCCTCGTTGCGCCAGACGCCGTCGCGTTGATACGCGCCGGCCGCGACCGGCTTCAGCGCGGCCGCGCGCAGCCCGTGCCGCGCGAAGCCGTGCAGCATCGCGGCCGACACGAAGGTCTTGCCGATTTCGGTATCGGTGCCGGTGACGAACAGCGAGAGCGGGGCGGTCATGCGGCTGCCTCGCTAGCTTCGATCAACGCGGCTTCGAGCCTGGCGAGATCGTCGAACGAATGCGCGGCCGACAGCGACACGCGCAGCCGCGACGTGCCGGCCGGCACCGTCGGCGGCCGGATCGCGGGCACCCACAGGCCGTGTGCGTCGAGCGCGCGCATCGCCGCGAGCGTCGCATCGTTGCTGCCGATCACGAGCGGCTGCACGGCCGTGTGCGAATCGACCGGCTGCCAGCGCGTGTTGCGCAGCAGCGCACGCGTGCGTTCGATCAGCGCGGCGAGGTGCGCGCGGCGCGCGTCGCCTTCGTCGCCCGCGATCACCTTCAGGCTCGCGGAGACCGCATGCGCGACGGCCGGCGGCGCGGCGGTCGTGAAGATGTAGCTGCGCGCGCGCTGGATCAGCCATTCGATCACGGTTTCGTGCGCGATCACGAACGCGCCGGCGACGCCGGCCGCCTTGCCGAGCGTGCCGACGTACACCAGATGCGGCGAACGCAGCGCGGCGGCCGCGAGCGCGCCGCGCCCCTGCGGGCCGAGCACGCCGAAGCCGTGCGCATCGTCGACGACGAGCCACGCGCCGTGGCGCTCGGCCAGCGCGACGAGTTCGGCGAGCGGCGCGACGTCGCCGTCCATGCTGAACACGGTGTCGCTGACGATCAGCTTCGTTTCGGCCTCCGATGCGTCGAGCAGCGCGGCGAGCGCGGCCGTATCGGCGTGCGGATAGACCTGCACGTTCGCGCGCGACAGCCGCATCCCGTCGATCAGCGACGCGTGGTTCAGCGCGTCGGAGAAGATCGTCGCGCCCTTGCCCGCGAGCGCCGTCATCGCGGCGAGGTTCGCCATGTAGCCGGTGCTGAAGTACAGCGCGCGCGGCGCGTCGGAGAAGCCGCCCGCGAAGCCCGCGAGCTCGTCCTCGAGCCGCGCGTGCGCGCGCGAATGGCCGCCGAGCAGGTGCGAGCCGCCGCTGCCGGAGCCGTAGCGCTGCGCGCCTTCCGCGAATGCGGCGACGAGCGCCGGATGCGCGGCGAGGCCGAGGTAGTCGTTGCTCGCGAAGCCGACGATCTCGCGGCCGTTTACGGTCATGCGTGCGTCGCACGCGGTGTCGGCGATACGGCGCACGCGGCGCAGCCCTTGCGCGTCGAGATCGGCGAGGCCGCGTTGCAGGGTGTCGAGCAGGCTCATCGGCCGAGGTCCTCCAGCGTCGCGTCGAGCGTGTCGCGCGTGCGCTGCGCGAGCCACGCGATGTCGTCGTCGCTCATCACGTACGGCGGCATCAGGTACACGGTCGTGCCGATCGGGCGCAGCAGCAGTTCGCGCGCCAGCGCATGTTCGAAGAAGCGCCGCGAGAAACCGCGCGCCGCGTCGCCGTCGAGCGCGACGTCGAACGCGAACAGCGTGCCGCGCTCGCGCAGATGGCGCACCTGAGGATGAGCGTCGAGCGGCGCGAGCGCCGCGCGCAGCGTCGCCGATTTGCCGGCGTTGCGCGCGAGCACGTCGTCGCGCGCGAACAGGTCGAGCGTCGCGACCGCCGCGCGGCACGCGAGCGGGTTGCCGGTGTACGAATGCGAGTGCAGGAAGCCGCGCGTCGTGTCGTCGTCGTAGAACGCCGCGAACACGTCGTCGCGCGTGAGCACCAGCGACAGCGGCAGGTAGCCGCCGCTGATCCCTTTCGACAGGCACATGAAATCGGGCCAGACACCGGCCTGCTCGCACGCGAAGAAGGTGCCGGTGCGTCCGCACCCGACCGCGATCTCGTCGGCGATCAGGTGCACGCCGAATTCGTCGCACAGCGCGCGCAGCCCGCGCACGTACGACGGATCGTGCATCGCCATGCCGGCCGCGCACTGCACGAGCGGCTCGACGATCAGCGCGGCGATCCGGTCGCCGCGTTCGACGAACAGACGCCGCACGTCCGCGAGCGCGCGGCCGGCGACGTCGGCGGCCGTCTCGCCCGGCAGCGCGCCGCGCGCATCGGGCGACGCGACCACGTGCGCGTGGCGGATCAGCGGGTCGTACGCATCCTTGAACAGCGCAACGTCGGTCACGCCGAGCGCGCCGATCGTCTCGCCGTGATAGCTGTTCGCGACGCAGACGAATTCCTGCTTGTTCGCGCGGCCGCGGTTGCGCCACGCGTGGAAGCTCATCTTCAGCGCGATCTCGACGGCCGACGCGCCGTCCGACGCGAAGAACGCATGGCCGAGCGTGCGCCCGGTGAGCGCGTGCAGCCGTTCGGCGAGCTCGATCGCGGGCGCGTGCGTGCAGCCGGCGAGCATCGCATGCTCGAGCGTGTCGAGCTGGTCCTTCAGCGCCGCGTTGATGTCCGGGTTCGCATGGCCGAACAGGTTGACCCACCACGAGCTGATCGCGTCGAAGTAGCGGCGGCCGTCACGGTCGTACAGCCACACGCCCGCGCCGCGCGCGACGGGGACGAGCGGCAGGCGCTCGTGATGCTTCATCTGGGTGCAGGGGTGCCAGACCGCGCGCAGGCTGCGCGCGACCCAGTCGTCGGTGGCTGGCGTACTCAAGGCGACTCCGGGGGTAAAACGACCGCGCGGCATCGACGGGATGCCGCGCGGCGGGATACGAAACGCGCTGAGATTAGCGTGTTCCGCCGGACGTTGCACTAGCGGTTACAAGTGCCGCAAAGCCTTGTCGGGCGGGAGTTCGGCGCAGTTCGCGGGGGCTCGGAACGGAACGCGACGGATCGGGCGAAATGCGCGCAGATGACGACGTTCGAGTGACACCCCCCGACAGAAAAAAATCGCGGGGCGGCGCGCGGTGCGCGGGCGAAAAATCGGGGATCGAAGCGCAATACGGGCGTGCGGGGCGATGTCGCGACCGACAGGCGGCGGCACAGCGGTGGGGGCGCACCGGAACGCAATCGGGCAGCCGGAACGGCAGGCGGCGCCGCGCGACGGACACGCGCTCAGGAGAAAAGAAAAGGAAGCGGGGAAAAGACGAAAAACGCGCGCGGCGTACGATCCGCCGCGCGTCGGACGTCAGCGCGAAGCCAGTGCGCGCGTATCGGTGTCGCGGGCGGGGGCGTCGCCGTTGTCGGCCGTCTGCGTCGCGTTGTCGTTCCACACGACACGGTCGTTGACCGCATACAACCGGCATGCGCCCGCGCCTTGCTTCGCGCAGTTGTCGAGCGCGAGCGCCATCGGATCGTCGCCGCCTTCGGCCCACGACCACGCGCCTTCCAACGACACCGCGAACGCGCGGCTCGGATGCTGGTTCAGGAAGCGGCGATAGCCTTCGCGGCCGGCTTCGTCGACGTACGGCACCGCGTTGACCGCATCGATCGACGCATAGCCGGTGGCCTTCGGCTCGTGCGGGTTCGCGACCGCATAGCGCACCGCGGTCGGCAGGTTCAGTTCGGCGAGGAATGCGTGCACGGCCGGCCACCACACGGGCACGCCGTCGCGATCGACGATCAGCCGGTGCGCGTCGTCCTTGTAGCGGCCGAAATCGATGAACTGCGCTTGCGTGCCATGCGACACGTACGCATCGTGCATCTGCGCGACGAGCGCGGGCGTCCACACCGAATCGTTGTCGCCGTACAGCCACAGCGACCGCACGGCCGTATGCGCGCCGTACTGGTCGAACGCGTCGACGAGGTTGCGCTGCCAGCCGTCGCACAGGTCCTGGCGCAGCCCGCCGGAGAAGTTGATGATGCCGCGCACGCCCGCCGCGGCTTCGGTGCCGTAGGCGACCGACACGAGGCCGCCGTGCGACGTGCCGGCGACGACGATGCGCGACGCATCGACGTACGGCTGGCGCGACATGTAGCGCACCGTCGCGTCGACGTCGGCGGCCTGCGCGAGGCCGTTCTTGCCGACGTTGCAGCCTTCCTGCTGGTACGTGCCGCCCGAACCGGCGAAGCCCTGGCGATTCGGCGCGATCACCGCATAGCCGCGGCGCACGAATTCGCGCGCGAACGCGAGCGGCCGGCTGCGCGGCTGCAGATGGAGATCGCCGGTGTTTTTACCGTGGTTGAAGACGACGAGCGGGAACGGGCCGGGGCCGTTCGGCTTGAACAGCGTGGCCTCGAGCGTGACGGCGCCCGACGCGTCGGCCGGAATGCGGAGGATCTGCTCGTTGAGGTCGGCGGCAACCTGCGGCAGGTTCGCGTCGGCGTAGTCGAAGTGCTCGGCATGGGCGAGCGAGCCGCTGGTGCCCGCACCCGTATTGGCGCTCGGCAGCGTACCGGCCTGAGCGGCCGACAGCGCACAGGCCGCCATCCATCCCACCAATACCTTGCTGAACGCCATCCGTAAGCCCTGCCATGCAACATGACCAATTCGAGGTCATCGTAGCCCGACAAAATCGGGTTGTGCAATGCGGGAATAACCCGGCGTCTGACACAGCAACTATTTGTCAGCGTTCACTTACTTCGCCGTCGACATAGCGCCAGAAACCGTGCTCGTCGCGCTCGAAACGGCTCGTCTCGTGCAGCCGGTAGGCGCGTCCTCCGACCTTGTAGCGGGCCACGAATTCGACCTCCGCGTGCCGGTCGTCGAGCGGCGCGTGGCGTTTGACCGCGAGGCCCAGCCAGCGCGGCGCGTCCGGCGCGCTGGGGTCGGTGTCGAGATCGGGCGGGCAGGTGCGCGCGGCCCACGTCGCGCGCAGGTAATCGGTCGCGCCGAGCACGTACGCGCTGTACCGCGAACGCATCAATTCGAGTGCGGTCGGCGCGGCCTCGCCGCCGTCGATGAAGCGGCCGCAGCAGGCCGCATAGCGCGGCGCCGACGTCCTGGCGGGCGCGGGGGACGCGCCGCCGCACGGGCACGCGTCAGGTCGGTTCAAAATCATGCGAAATGTGAATTAACAACGCTGGGTTGTCGGCGCACTCACCAACTGAGCTCGATGCCGTCGTACTGGAAGAACCGGCCGTTCGCCTGGGACACGTCCGAACCGGATTCGGCGATGACGCGACGCATGCCGGTCACGCTCGTTTCCGGATCGATCGCGGCCTGCGCGCCGCCCATGTCGGTGCGTACCCAGCCGGGATGCAGCGAAATGCACGCGGCATGGCGCGTCTGCAGCGACGCGATGCGCAGCGCGTCGTTCAGCGCGGCCTTGCTCGCGCGGTACAGCCAGCCGGTCGTGCCGGTCGCCTCGGCGATGCTGCCCATCCGGCTCGATACGACCGCCAGCACGCCGCGCGCATCCTCGACGAGCGGCAGCAGGATCGGCAGCAACTGCATCGGCCCGCGCACGTTCGTATGCATCACCGCGTCGAAATCCTCGGCGGTGATCGTCTCGACGCCTTCGGTGCGCGGCCCGTACACGCCCGACACGAGCACGGCCGCGTCGAGCCGCTCGCCGTCGAGCTTCCAGCCGAGCGCCGCGATCTGCTCGGGCTGCGCGATGTCGAGCGCATGCGCTTGGGCGCCGAGCGCGCGCAGCGCGTCGAGCGACGCGGCGTCGCGCGCGGTGGCGATCACGTTCCAGCCGTCGCGCCGGTATTGCCGGACGAATTCGCGGCCGAGGCCGCGCGATGCACCGACGATCAATACGGTTTTCATGCTCGTCGCTCCTTGGGTTGGCGCCGCCGCGGCAGTGCCGGTGTCAGATCCGTTCGATGCGTGCCGCGCCCGCGCGGCAGTCGCCGCCGGGCGGCCGGCGCGCACCTCACGTTACTGCGCGTCGTCGCACGGCTTCAGCGTGGCGGCGACCGCCTGCGCGACGCCGTCGAGCCGTGCGGCGTCCGCCGCGACCATGTCGTTGTCCGGCGCGTGCTGGCCGCGCGCGGTCAGCGCCGCCACGCAGCGCTTGTAGGTTGCGTCGAGCGCATCGAAGCTCGACACGGACATCCCGAGATTGCGCATCCGGCCGTCGTGCACGCCGTACACGAGCCCGTGCACGGTCAGCGACTGGCCGCGCGCCCACGCGTCGTTGACGATCGTCGTGCGGCACACGTTGACGACCTGTTCGATCGAATTCAGCTCGATCAGGCGGCGATAGCGCGCTTCGCCGACCGGCCATTCGTCGAGCAGCGCCGCGTGGCGCTCGCGCACGTCCTGCACGTGATGCAGCCAGTTGTCCGCGAGGCCGACGCGGCGGTTGTGCAGCGCCGCGTTCACGCCCGAGCAGCCGTAGTGGCCGACGACCATGATGTGCTTCACGCGCAGGATGTCGACCGCGAACTGGATCACCGACAGGCAGTTCAGGTCGCTGTGCACGACGACGTTCGCGATGTTGCGGTGCACGAACACTTCGCCCGGCGGGAGGCCGATGATCTGGTTTGCCGGCACGCGCGAATCCGAGCAGCCGATCCACAGATATTCCGGCGCCTGCTGGTCGGCGAGCCGGGCGAAGAAATCGGGATCGTCGGCGAGCTGGCGCTTGACCCACGCGTCGTTGTTGTCGAACAGATGTGAAAGCGGATTGTCTTGGTTAGTCATCGGGGTGGCTTCCGTTGGCGGAAATCGGGTCGATATCGGATTCGGTGTTGCCGGCGTCAGGCGGCGCGCTGCGCATCGCCTTCGCCGTCGTTGCGGCCCGTCGCGCCGAAGCGCGCGGGGTAGCGCACGCAAAAGCGCAGGGTCGCGTCGTACGGATAAAAATCGGGCAATTCGCCCTGCATCAGCTTGTCCTTGCTCGCCTGCCACAGCGCGGGATCGAAAAAGTCCGCGTGATGCTTCATGAAGACGCTGCGCACGCGCGGGTCGCCGAGCAGGAACGGCCCGTAGGTCTCCGGAAAGATATCGTGCGGGCCGACGGTATACCACGGTTCGCCGGACAGCTCGTCTTCCTCGTTGCGCGGCGGCGGCACGCGCCGCACGTTGCAGTCGGTCAGGTATTCGATCTCGTCGTAGTCGTAGAACACGACGCGGCCGTGGCGCGTGACGCCGAAGTTCTTGTACAGCATGTCGCCGGGGAAGATGTTGGCCTTCATCAGCTCCTTCACCGCGTTGCCGTATTCCTTCACGCCGTGCTCGACGTCCGCGTCGCTGCCGTTCTGCAGGTACAGGTTGAGCGGCGTCATCCGGCGCTCGATGTACAGGTGCTTGATCACCAGCTTGTCGTCCTCGTATTCGAGCAGCGACGGCACTTCCTTCTCGAGTTCGCGCACGAGCGCGTGATCGAGCCGCGCGAGCGGCAGCGCGACGCTCGAATACTCGAGCGTGTCAGCCATCCGCCCGAGGCGGTCGTGGCGCTTCACCAGCTGGTACTTCTCCATGATCTGCGCGCGTGTCGTTTCCTTCGGCGGCGGGAAGTGATCCTTGATGATCTTGAACACGTACGGGAACGACGGCAGCGTGAACACGAGCATCACGAGGCCCTTGATCCCGGGCGCGATGATGAAGCGGTCGCTCGAATGCGACAGGTGGTGCAGCAGGTCGCGGTAGAACAGGTTCTTGCCCTGCTTCTGCAACCCGACCGACGTGTAGATCTCGGCCTTCGGCTTGCCCGGCATGATCGTGCAGAGGAACTCGACGTACGCGGACGGCACGCCCATGTCCACGAGGAAGTACGAATGCGAGAAGCTGAAGATGATCTGCAGCAGGTCGCGGCGCAGCAGCACGGTGTCGAGCGCGAGCAGGCCCGGGCGCACGTGGCGGATCGGCACCGCGAACGGCAGCACGCGGTCGGCGTTGATGATGCGGCCGATGATGTACGCGCTCTTGTTGCGGAAGAACAGCGACGACAGCACGTGGATCTGGAAATTCGGCGCTGCGTCGAAGTGGCCGAATTCGTCGTCGATCGCCTGCATCACGCAGTCGATGTCGCGCGTGAGATCCTCGAACGCCGGCTCGAGCTGGAAGTTCGTGACGATGCGCTCGAGCGTGACCGCGAGCCCGTCGGTGCCCGGATAGTACGCGCGGTAGGTCGGTTTCGCGGCCGGCTCGTCGTTCTCCAGGTACTCGGTCGAGATCGCCGGGCGCACGAAGATGAAATCGTTGCTGAAATACGAGCGGTGCAGGATCTTGCAGCACACCGAATTGAAGAAGGTCTCCGCGCACTCGGGCTGGCGGTGCGACGTGAGCAGGCCGATGTAGTGCAGCTTGATCTGCTGCCACACTTCGTCGTCGATGTTCTCCGCGTCGTATTCGTCTTCCAGCACCTCCACGCATTCCTTCACGCGATCGTCGTACGACGTGATCCGCTCGCGTGCGAGCCGCTGCAGCCCGTGCCAGTCGCCGCGCTCGAACAGCGTCTTCGCTTCGACGGCCGCTTCGCGGAAGATCCGGTAATGGCGATCGAAGTATTCGAGCATCGTCTGCGCGACGTCGAAACCGATCTGCGACGACAGCAGTTTGGGGAAGTGATTCATTGCGTGCAGGCTCGTTCGGGAGGGGCTGTAAGCACTCGCCATTTTAGCGCCCAAGTCGGCGTTTCAATGACTTTCGGGGCGACGCGCGAATGGCCGTCAATCGGCGTGTTGCTCGCCGTTCGGCGCCGTTCGGTGCATCTTCGCGTAAAGATACGGGTACGGAACCGATTCTGACACGAACTTTTTTTGGCGGGCCGGCGCCCGCCGGGCACGCGTTTTTCGCGACGGCGATAGAATCGACGCACCGCCCGCCGCGCCCGCCGCCGGCGCGCATTCGCACCGATAACGACGAGACACCCCACCGATGAACGCCCTGGAACACCAACTCGACTACCCCTTCGCCGATACGCTGCCCGCCGCGGGCGACACGTTCGAGGTTGCGCCCGGCGTGCGCTGGCTGCGCATGCCGCTGCCGTTCTCGCTCGATCACATCAATCTCTGGCTGCTGCGCGACGAGATCGACGGGCAGGCCGGCTGGACTGTCGTCGATTGCGGGATCTCGTCGGACGCGATCCGCACGCACTGGGAGCAGATCTTCGACACGCAGCTCGACGGCCTGCCCGTGCTGCGCGTGCTCGTCACGCACTGCCACCCCGATCACTTCGGCCTCGCGAACTGGCTGTGCGAAGGCGGCGACCAAGGCCGCTGGAACGTGCGGCTGTGGATGACGCTCGGCGAATATATGTTCGGCTGCCTGATGGCGGCCGGCAACGGTTCGAACGCGGGCGGCGCGGCCGCCGCCGATCACTTCGCGCGCCACGGCCTGACCGATCCGGCCGCGCTCGACAAGCTGCGCAACCGCCGCAGCTACTACTCGGACCTCGTGCCGGCCGTGCCGCCGCGCTACCGGCGCCTGCGCGAAGGCGACGCGGTGACGATCGGCGCGCGGACGTGGCGCGTCGTCACCGGTTTCGGCCATTCGCCTGAACATTGCGCGCTCCACAGCGAAGCGGACGGCGTGCTGATTTCCGGCGACATGGTGCTGCCGCGCATCTCGACGAACGTGTCGGTGTTCGACCTCGAGCCGGAAGCGAACCCGCTCGCGCTGTACCTCGAATCGCTCGGCCGTTACGAGACGATGGCGCCCGACACGCTCGTGCTGCCGTCGCACGGCAAGCCGTTCCGCGGCGTGCGCACGCGCATCGCGCAACTGCGCGAACACCACGATGCGCGCCTGGCCGAAGTGCGCGTCGCGTGCGCGGAGCAGCCGATGAGCGCGGCCGACATCGTGCCGATCATGTTCCGCCGCCGCGAGCTCGACATCCATCAGATGACGTTCGCGCTCGGCGAGGCGCTCGCGCACCTGAACCTGCTGTGGCTTGCGGGCGAACTCGTGCGCGAGCAGGGCGACGACGGCGTGCTGCGGTTCCGCACCGCCGGCTGAGCACGCTGCGTCGCCGTCACGCGACGGGTTCGTAGCGCCACCCGTCGCGCTGCCACTGCATCGTGTGCGTCGGTTCGAGCGCCGCGAGAAACGCGGCGTCGTGCGACGCGACCACGATCGCGCCCGGGAAGCCGGCCAGCGCCGCTTCGATCGCGCGCACCGATTCGAGATCGAGGTGATTGGTCGGCTCGTCGAGCAGCAGCAGTTGCGCCGGCGTGCCGCGCCACAACGCGCACGCGAGCGCGGCCTTCAGCCGTTCGCCGCCGCTCAGTTGCCGCGCCGGCTGCGTCGCCCGCGTCGCGTCGAGCTGCAGCAGCGCGAGACGGCTGCGCAGGTCGCCTTCGGCGAGCGGCGTATCGAGCAGGCCCAACTGGTCGACGATCGAGCGCTCGGCGTCGAGCAGCGCGAGCCGCTGGTCGAGATACGCGGTGCTCACGTGCGTCGTGCAGGTGCCCGAACGCGGCGCCAGCTCGCCCGCGAGCATTCTCAGCAACGTCGACTTGCCGCAGCCGTTCGGGCCCGTCAGCGCGATGCGCACGGGGCCGCTCGCCGACCACGTGATCGCGTCGGCGTCGCCCGCGACGCGCCACGGCAGTTGCGCGCGTTCGAGCGTGAACAGCTGGCGGCGCGCGCTGACCTCGGTGCCCGGCAGCGATACCAGTACCGGCGCGTCGGCTTCGACGCGCGCGGCCGCTTCCTGCACGCGCGCGTCGAGCATCGCCTTGAAGTCGCTCTGATGACGCCGGACGGTCCCCATGATCGCGCGCGCGGCGCCCTTGCGGCTTTGACGCGCCATCGACGACAGGTTGGCCGTCTTCGCGTCGCGCAGCGACGCGGCCGCGTGACGCTGGATCGTGTCGTGTTCCTGTTCGAGCCGGCGCCGTGCGCGCCCGCGCTCGGTGCGCGCATGGTCGAGCGCCGCGTGCGCGGCGTCCTGTTCCGCGTCGCGCTGCGCGCGGTAGCGCGCATAGTTGCCGCCATATGAACGCGCGCCGTGCGGCGTCAGCTCGACGATGCGTTGCACGCCGGCGAGCAGCGCACGGTCGTGGCTGACGATGACGACGCCGCCGCGCCAGCCGTCGAGCGCCGCGCGCAGCCACGCGCGGCCCGGTGCGTCGAGATGGTTGGTCGGTTCGTCGAGCACGAGCAGGCCGGCGCCGGACAGCAGCGCGCCGATCAGCGCGACGCGCGCGAGCTGGCCGCCGCTCAACGCGTGCGCGGGCATGTCGGCGTGGACGTCGTGCAGGCCAGCCGCGTCGAGCGTCGTGCGCAGCCGCTCCGCGAGATCCCAGCGATCGCCGATCAGCTCGAAGTCGTGCGGCGTTGCGCGCCCGTCCGCGAGACGCGCGAGGGCGCCGAGCGGGGCATCGAGCGCGGTGATCTGCGCGACGGTCCGCGGGGTGGCCATTGCGTCGTCGTCGTGCTGCTGCGCGACGTAGACCACCTGCGCATGCCGCTCGATCGTGCCTGCGCTGGGCGCGCGGCGGCCCGCGATCAGTTGCGCGAGCAGGCTCTTGCCGATGCCGTTGCGGCCGACGATGCCGGTCGGCGTGCGATCGATGGACAGGTCGAGCGAATCGAACAGCGTGACGCCGTCGTCGAAGCGGAAGGAAACGTGATGAAGCGCGACGAGCGCGCCGGTGGGCGTGGCTGCAGCCATAAGCACCTCCAAAAATGCGTGAAGACCTTCGCGCGCGGCGTGCGTGGCACGGGCGGCGAAAACATTTTGGGAAGGCTTAGTTGTTCACTTTGGCTGGCGTCCGGTATGAGGAACAGGCGCGCAGTGTAGCAAGCACGCCGTGCGGGCCGCAAGCGGGCGGCGCGTGCGCCGTCGCTTGCGCGCCACGCACGGTTACTGCACGGCGACCGTCGTGAAGTTCTGTCGTCCGAACGGACTGACGTGATAGCCGCTCACGTTGGTGCGCGTGAGCGCGGCCGCGGTCGGGTAGCCGAGCGGAATCCACAGCGCCTGATCGTGGATGATCTTCTGCGCGCTTTCGTACAGCTTCGCGCGCTTGGCCTGGTCGGCGGTCGCCTTGCCGTCGGCGATCAGCTTGTCGAGCGGCGCATCGCAGAAGCGCGCGAAGTTGATGCCCGACTTCACCGCGTTGCAGCTGAACAGCGGCGACAGGTAGTTGTCCGGATCGCCGTTGTCGCCGGCCCAGCCCATGAACAGCATGTCATGCTGGCCGAGCTTCGCCTGCTTGATCAGCTCGCCCCATTCGATCACCTTGACCTCGGCCTTCACGCCGATCTTCGCGAGGTCGGCCTGCAGCAGTTCGGCGCCGACCTTCGGATTCGGATTCAGCACGCTGCCGGTCGGGCGCGTCCAGATCGTCGTCGAGAAGCCGTTCGGGAAGCCGGCCTGCGCGAGCAGTTGCTTCGCCTTCGCGGGATCGTGCGGGTACGGCGCGATGTCCTTCGCGTAGCTCCACGTGTTCGGCGGATACGGGTTGTTCGCGGCCGTCGCGGTGTTGTCGAACACGACCTTCAGGTAGGTCGCGCGGTCGAACGCGAGGTTCAGCGCCTCGCGTACCTTGTCGTTGTCGAGCGGCTTCTTCTGCGTGTTCAGCGCGACGAACGCGGTCATGAACGCGGGCGTCTGCACGACCTTCAGCGCGCTTTCGCCCTTCGCGGCGAGCACGTCCTGCGGCTTCGGCGACAGCGCGATCTGGCATTCGCCGGCCTTCACCTTCTGCAGGCGCACCGACGGGTCGGGCGTGATCGCATAGATCAGCCGGTCGACCTTCGGCTTCGGGCCCCAGTACGTCGGGTTCGCGTCGTAGCGGATCAGCGCGTCCTTCGTATAGCTCTTCAGCACGAACGGGCCGGTGCCGACCGGCTTCGCGTTCAGGTCGGCCTGCTTGCCGGCCTTCAGCAACTGGTCCGCATATTCGGCCGAGTAGATCGACGCGAAGCCCATCGTCAGGATCGGCACGAAGGTCGCGTTCGGCTCGTTCAGCACGAATTTCACCGTGCTGTCGTCGACCTTCGTGACCGACTTCACGAGCTTCACGAGGCCCATCGACTGCGCGTGCGGGAAGCCGCTCGCGCCGGCGACCTTGTGCCACGGGTTCGCATCGTCGAGCATCCGCGTGAACGTGAACACGACGTCGTCCGCATCGAGCGCGCGGCCCGGCTTGAAATAGTCGGTGGTCTGGAACGCGACGTTCGGGCGCAGGTGGAACGTGTACGTGAGGCCGTCGGCGCTGGCCTCCCATTTGTCCGCGAGCGCGGGCACGACCTTTTTCGCGGCCTCGTCGTAGGACACGAGCGTGTTGAAGATCACGTCGGCCGATGCATTGGTGGTGACGAGCGAGTTGTACTGCACGACGTCGAAGCCGTCCGGGCTCGATTCGGTGCAAACGGTGAGCGGCTTGGCGGCGGCGAGGCCGGGGGCGGCAAGGGCGGCGGCGATGGCGGCCGCGGCGAACAGCTTGACGTGCATAGGATCTCCCACGTGGCTTGTGTTTTTCGCTGGATGATGGAGGCAGGCGCGGCCTGGAAGCGGCAGGGCCGGCGCGGCTGGCGAATAGCATACCGTCAAAGCGCGCGACGCGTGAAAAAAGGCGCCGGAACGCGGCGAATTGGCCGAAAAACGGCTGCGTTCGCGACGGAACGGGTGTTGATGCGGCGAAAGGTGCGGTGGAGGCGGCGGGCGGGGCGGGCGCCGGGGCGGCGGAGCCGGCGGGCGGGGTGCGGCGAAGGTGCCGCGGCAGGTGTCGCAAAACCGGCGCGTCGACGCTCCGGCGCAGCGATACGGCCCGGCGCGTGTCGCGCGGGCCGCGTCGGCGGAGCGTCAGTGCACGCCGGCCTTCGGCTTGCGCGGCGCCTTTTCGAACAGGCGGTCGTACAGCCAGCGCGGCAGCACGTGCAGCACCTTCGCGACGACGCCCATCTGCCACGGAATCACGCGGAACGCGTGCTGCCGGGCGATCGCCTGCGCCGCCCGTGCGGCGAAGCGGTCGGCGTCCATCAGGAACGGCATCCGGTACGGGTTGTGCGCGGTCATCGGCGTGCGAATGTAGCCGGGCGCGATCGTCACGACGCCGACGCCGGCCGGACGCAGCTCGACGCGCAGCGCTTCGAGATACTTGATCGCGGCCGACTTCGACGCGCTGTACGCGCCGGAGCCGGGCAGCCCGCGCACGCCGGCGACGCTCGCGACGCCGACCAGCGTGCCGTGGCGCGCGGCCGTCATCGGGCCGACGAACGGCTCGAACGTCGCGACCATCCCGTAGTAGTTGATGTCCATCACGTCGCGGAACGCCGCGAGATCGCCCTGGCCAGTGACGGCGCCCTGGCTGATGCCTGCGTTTGCGATCACGACGTCCGGGCAGCCGTGCGTCGCGATGAACGACGCGGCGGCCGTCGCGAGCGCATCGGCGTCGCGCACGTCGGCGGAATAGACGGAGATGGACAGCTTCGGGAAACGCCGCGCGAACGCATCGAGTGCATCGGTGCGCCGCGCGACGAGCGCGAGCGTGGCGCCCTGGCGGGCGTATTCCTCGGCCATCGCGAGGCCGAGGCCGCTCGACGCGCCGGTGATGAAGACCTTCAGCGGAGTAGTCATGCCGGCGCGCGGGCGGGGATCAGAGCTTCTTGTCCTGGACCTGCTTCACGAGGAAGTCGAGCACCTGGGCGGTACCCGGGATGCTGTTCGTGTAAGCGGGGCCCGTCTTGTACTTGCCCTGGACGACCACCGTCGGCACGCCGTCGATCGCGTAGTCCTTCAGCAGCTTGGCCGACTGGTTCACCTCGCCCTGCACGCTGAACGAGTTGTACGCGTCCATGAACTTCTTCTTGTCGACGCCCTGCGTGGCCAGGAAGTCGGCCTGCGCCTGCGGCGTCAGCAGGTAGTTCTTCTGCTTGTGGATCGCGTTGAAGATCGCCGGCGTGACCTTCTCGGAGATGCCGAGCGCGGACACCGCGTAGTACAGCTTCGAGTGCGGGACGAAATCGTCACGGAATGCGACCGGCACGCGCTTGAAGTCGATGTTGTTGCCCTGCTTCTTCACCCAGGCCTCGATCGTCGGCTCGAATTCGTAGCAGTGCGGGCAGCCGTACCAGAAGAACTCGATCACCTCGACCTTGCCGGCCGGCGCGGATACCGGCTGCGGCGACTTCATCACCTCGAAGTCCTTGCCGGCGGCCGGTGCGGCGGGCGAAGCCTGTGCGAGGCCGGCGGCCAGGCCCAGGGACAGAAGGAGCGTGCTAAGCAGTTTTTTCATGTTGTGAACGTCGAATCAGTTGCTCGGGTTACGGAACGTAACGGGTTCTGCGTGGGCTCGGCCGGTTGGCTTACTGCTTCGTGAAGCGGATCACCGCCGTGTCGACACCTGCATCGGACAGGCGCTGACGGGCCGAGTTCATATCCTCGAACTTTGAGAACGGGCCGACGCGCACGCGGAAATAGGTCACGCCGCTGACGTCGCGCTTCGACACCTTCGATTCGAAGCCCTGGAAGCCGAGGCGCGCGCGCTGCTGCTCGGCATCGCCTTCCGTCTTGTATGCGCCGACCTGCAGGAAGTAGCCGGTGTTCGCGTCGTTCGCGGTCGGCGGCTTCGCTGCCGCTGCGGCCGTGGCCGACGACGTCGGCTTCGGCGTGTTCGCGGCCTGCTGCTGTTGCTGCTGCTTTTGCGCGGCGGCTTGCTGCGCCTGCTTCTGCGCGGCGAAGCGGGCGAGGTCGTCCTCGCCGCCTTGCTGCTGTTGCTGCGCCTGTTGCGTCTTCTTCGGCGGCGGCGTGGTGTCGGCCGGCTTCGGTGCGACGGCGACGCCGTTGCCCGACGACGGATTGTTCGACGCGGTGGTGTTGCTCGAGCCGGTCGCGCCGTTCGTGTTACCCGACGGCGGCACTTCGACGATCTGCGGTTCGGGCAGCAGGCCGCCCTGGGTCTGGTTCGCGGCCTGGCCCGGCGCGGTGTTCGGCGGGGCGGGCTGCGCGGCTTGCGGCACCGGCTGGCCGGGCGTCTTGCCCTGCAGCGCGCGGTTCGGATCGAACTGCTGCGGCTGGCTTGCGCCGTTGTCGGCCGGCGGCGGCGCGACCTTCGATACGAACGGCGACGGCGAACGCGTGATATAGAGCGCCACCACCACGGCGATCGCGAGGCCGACGATCAGGCCCAGCACGATTCCAAGAAATGTCCCTCCGGCTTGTTTCGATTGCTTCGACGTTCGGCGTGGTTGTGCCATTGCTTGAGTCACCTGCAAAAAGAATCGTGAAAAGGCCGAGGCAGGCTCTCCTGCGGCGGGCGCTGCCGCGGCCATTCGCTGCCCGGTTCGGGGCCGCGCTTACATCCTTACATCTTGGCGGGTGCGGACACGCCGAGCACCGCCAGGCCGTTCTCGAGCACCTGCCGGGTCGCGGCGAGCAGCGCGGCGCGCGCATTGCGCGGCGCTGCGTCGTCGACCAGCACGCGCTCCGCATTGTAGAACGAGTGGAATTCGCCAGCGAGATCGCGCAGGTAGAACGCGACCGCGTGCGGCGCCAGCTCGTTCGCCGCGTGCGTGAGCATGTCCGGATACTCGGCCAGCTTCTGCATCAGCGATGTCGCCTGCGCGCTCGTCAGTTGCGACAGGTCGGCGCCCGGCAGTTGCGCGACGTCGACGTTGTAGCGCGACTTCAGTTCGTTGAGCACCGAGCAGATCCGCGCATGCGCGTACTGGACGTAATAGACCGGGTTTTCGTCGTTCTGTTTCAGCGCGAGGTCGATGTCGAACACGAACTCGGTATCGGCCTTGCGCGAGATCAGGAAGAAACGCACCGCGTCGCGGCCGCGCGTGATGGTCGCCTCGTCGATCAGGTCGGGGGCCGCTTCCTGGCCCGCCGCCGCGCCGCCCGACCATTCGATCAGGTCGCGCACCGTCACGTAGCTGCCCGCGCGCTTCGAGATCTTCACTTCCTGGCCGTCGCGCATCACCGTGACCATCTTGTGCAGCACGTAGTCGGGATAGCCTTTCGGGATCCCGATGTGCAGCCCCTGCAGGCCGGCGCGCACGCGCGCGATCGTGCCGTGGTGGTCCGAACCCTGGATGTTGATCACCTTCGTGAAGCCGCGCTCCCACTTCGTCACGTGGTACGCGACGTCCGGCACGAAGTACGTGTACGTGCCGTCCGACTTGCGCATCACGCGATCCTTGTCGTCGCCTTCGTCGGTCGTGCGCAGCCACAGCGCGCCGTCCTGCTCGTAGGTCATGCCGGCCTTGACCAGCGCGTCGACCGTCTTCTCGACGCGACCTTCGCTGTACAGCGACGATTCGAGGTAGTACTGGTCGAATTTCACGCCGAACGCCTGCAGGTCCATGTCCTGCTCGCGACGCAGGTACGTGACCGCGAACTTGCGGATCGCGTCGAGATCCTCGACGTCGCCCGTGCCCTTGACCGGCTCGCCGTCCGAGGCGGCGACCGTTTCGCCGTTCAGGTAGTCGCGCGCGATGTCGGCGATGTACTCGCCGTTGTACGCGGCTTCCGGCCAGCCCGCGTCGCCCGGCTTCAGGCCGCGCGCGCGCGCCTGCGTCGAGATCGCCAGGTTGCCGATCTGCACGCCCGCGTCGTTGTAGTAGAACTCGCGGTGCACCGCGTAGCCCTGGCTCGCGATCACGTTCGCGAGCACGTCGCCGAGCGCGGCCTGGCGGCCGTGGCCGACGTGCAGCGGGCCGGTCGGGTTGGCCGACACGAATTCGAGCAACACCTGCTTGCCCTTCTCGCGATCCGACGTGCCGAACGCGCGGCCCTGGTCGAACACGGCGGCGATCACGGCCTGCTTCGCGGCGGCCGACAGGCGCAGGTTGATGAAGCCGGGGCCGGCGATCTCGGCGGCTTCGACGAGGCCTTGCGCGGCCGGCTGCGCGGTGAGGGCGGCGACGATCTGCTCGGCGAGCTGGCGCGGGTTCGTGCCGAGCGGCTTCGCGAGCTGCATCGCGACGTTGCACGCGACGTCGCCGTGCGCGGCGACCTTCGGGCGCTCCAGCGTGATGGCCGGGGCGACGAATGCTGCGTCGGCGCCTTTCAGCGCGTGTGCGACCTGCTTGACGCTATCCGCGAGCAGGGCTTCGAGGGTCTGTTTGTGTGCTGGCAGCATGCTGGTAGAAGGCTTCGTTGGTGGCGGCCGGAAACGCCGGCCCGCCGGCACGCTTTTTAAGCGCGCGTTTCAGGGATCGCAGAATTTTAACAGGTGCTAATATGCCGCTCAGGCGGCCCGCGTCCGCGAGGCCGGACGCCGGTCTGCCGGCGTTCCCCAACCGCGCCGCGCAGGCACAACAAGATGAAAAGGGAATTGTCATGATTACGTTCAAGAGCAAGGCGGCACAGGATCTCGACGTGCTGAAGGATTTCGCCGTGTATGTGCTGGGTCTCGTCGGCAAGCAGCTGGGCGAGCGCGGTGTGATTACGCACGACGAACTGGACCACGCGATCGCCAAGCTGGAAGGCGCGGTCGCGCAGGCGAAGCAGGAACGCGCCGAGCACGCCGGCCATTTCCATGAGGACGAAGCCGACCACGCGCACCACGAAGTGCCGCCGAGCCTGGCCCAGCGCGTCGCGCCGTTCCTGACGATGCTGCGCGAAGCGAAGGCCGGCCAGGCCGACGTCCACTGGGGCTTCTGAGCTTCCCTTGCTTGGCGGATCGAAAGGTTCGCCAGACAGGAAAAAGCCCGCTTTCGAGCGGGCTTTTTCTTTTGTCTGATGAAAGTTGCGCTCAGCGGAAGGCGGGCGCGAAATCGGGGCGGCAGCGTGGCACTTGCCTTGACCGAAAGATGAAATTCCTTATAATTCAACGCAAGACTATGTGAAAGCGGGTGCGAAAACATAGCGCCGCCCGGACAACCGGGTCCCACCTGGAGTGGGTATTTCGTCGAAAGACGGAAAGAGAATCCCGCATGCGACGGCTGCCGAAAGGCGGCCGTTGGTTTTTCTACGCCCGGATCTTGCGGCCTTCCAGGCTCGCGCGCAGCAACGTGCGCAACGCGACTTTCCGGGCTTCCCGCTGGCGCCGGTTCAGGCCGCCGTCCAGCATGTAGGCCGACTGTACGCGCAGGATGAGCCGGCGTTTCCTGATCCGGTCCTTCGACACCTCGAAGAACACGGCATACACGCGTTGCGTGCCGTCCGATGCGACCGCCTCCACCGTGACGAAATTGGGTTGCCGTTCATCCGCGACGACGATCCGGCGCGTCGCCAGCCCCACGATCACGCCGCGCAACAGCTCCCGTGACGCGCGATACCGGTCCGCGCAAAGCACGCGTGTCTCGCGGCCGTCGTCGTAGATCTCGCCGTCCGGAATGGTGTCGCGGCTGCGTCCGTCCCATTTGAAGCTGCGTGTGAAGCAGTGACACGAGAACAGGACAAGAACCGTCACATCGAAGCCGGTTTCCAGATCGCAGGTGAAGGTCAATGGACGCAGATGGTCCAGATCCCAGCGCTCGCCGCGGTAAATCGTCGGCGGGAACGGGCTTGCGCTGTCCGCTGGCGTTTCGGTGATCCGGATCTCGAAGGTCGACATGGCGGGAATGATTTAGAGAGAAGGGCGCGTCATGTCGCCCACGCGCGTTGGCCCGAAAGCTCGGCGTTACAGCGGCTTCGATCTTGATTATTGAGATTAGGTATCCTGATGAATTGAGCTGTTGTGCGACGCGCCCCTGGATCGGGGCGCGTGGTGATGGAAGCGGTAGGTCGACGCGGTTACAGTTGCGGCGCGAGCGCGCGACGTGCGTCGTCGAGCGACAGCGCCATGCGCCGCGCATAGTCCTCGAGCTGATCCTGCCCGATTTTGCCGACCGAGAAGTAGCGGCTGTCCGGATGCGCGAGGTAGAAGCCCGACACGCTCGCCGCCGGCAGCATCGCCAGCGAGTCGGTCACGCTCATGCCGATCTCGTCCGCGTGCAGCACGTCGAACATGTCGCGCTTCACGAGGTGGTCCGGGCAGGCCGGGTAGCCGGGCGCCGGGCGGATGCCCGCGTACTTCTCGGCGATCAGCGCGTCGTTGTCGAGCGTCTCGCCGCTCGCATAGCCCCACAGCTCGCGCCGCACGCGCGCGTGCATCGCTTCGGCGAACGCTTCGGCGAAACGGTCGGCGAGCGCCTTCAGCATGATCGCGCTGTAGTCGTCATGGTCGGCTTCGAACTGCTTTTCCTTCGCGTCGACGCCGAGGCCGGCCGTCACCGCGAACATCCCGATGTAGTCGGCCACACCCGATTCCTTCGGCGCGATGAAATCGGCGAGCGAGCGGTTCGGCCGCATCACGCCGTCGACCACCGGGCGCACGCTCTGCTGGCGCAGGTTGCGCCACGTGAGCAGCACCTCGGAGCGCGACTCGTCGCTGTAGATCTCGATGTCGTCGTCATTGACGGTGTTCGCCGGCAGCAGCGCGATCACGCCGTTCGCGGTCAGCCAGCGGCCCTGGATCAGGCGCGCGAGCATCGACTTGGCGTCGGAGAACACGCGCCGCGCCGATTCGCCGACGATCTCGTCGTTCAGGATCGCCGGGTACGGGCCCGCGAGATCCCAGGTCTGGAAGAACGGACCCCAGTCGATGTAGTTCGCGAGCTCGTTCAGGTCGTAGTTCCTGAACACGCGGCGGCCGATGAACTTCGGCTTGACCGGCTGGTAGCCGGCCCAGTCGATCTTGGTCTTGTTCGCGCGCGCGTCGGCGAGCGTGACCATCGGCTGCTGCTTGCGGTTCGCATGCTGGTCGCGGATGCGTTCGTAGTCGGACTTCAGCTCGTCGAGATACTTTGCCGCGCCTTCGTCGGACAGCAGGTTCGACGCGACCGACACCGAGCGCGACGCATCCGGCACGTAGACGACCGGGCCTTCGTAGTGCGGCGCGATCTTCACCGCCGTGTGCACGCGCGACGTCGTGGCGCCGCCGATCAGCAGCGGAATCTTCTTCACGCGGAAGTAGTCGTCGCGCTGCATTTCGGACGCGACGTACGCCATTTCCTCGAGGCTCGGCGTGATGAGGCCCGACAGCCCGATGATGTCCGCGCCTTCGACCTTCGCCTTCGCGAGGATCTCGTTGCACGGGACCATCACGCCCATGTTGACCACTTCGAAGTTGTTGCACTGGAGCACGACCGACACGATGTTCTTGCCGATGTCGTGCACGTCGCCCTTCACGGTCGCGATGACGATCTTGCCCTTCGCGCGCACGTCGCCGCCCGCTTCCGCGAGCAGCCGCTTTTCTTCCTCGATGAACGGGATCAGGTGCGCGACCGCCTGCTTCATCACGCGCGCCGACTTCACGACCTGCGGCAGGAACATCTTGCCCTGGCCGAACAGGTCGCCGACGATGTTCATCCCGTCCATCAGCGGGCCTTCGATCACGTTGATCGGACGGCCGCCGGCCGCGGCGATCTTCGCGCGCACTTCTTCGGTATCCTCGACGATGAAGGTCGTGATGCCGTGCACCAGCGCGTGCGAGAGCCGCTTCTCGACCGGCTGGTTGCGCCACTCGAGGTTCTCTTCCTTCTTCGCGCCGCCCACCTTGAACTTGTCGGCGATCTCGAGCAGGCGATCGGTCGAATCCGCGCGGCGGTTCAGGATCACGTCCTCGACGCGCTCGCGCAGCTCCGCGTCGAGATCGGCGTACACGCCGAGCTGGCCCGCGTTCACGATGCCCATGTCCATCCCGGCCTGGATCGCGTGATACAGGAACACGGTGTGGATCGCCTCGCGCACCGGGTCGTTGCCGCGGAACGAGAACGACACGTTCGACACGCCGCCGCTCACCTTCGCATGCGGCAGGTTCTGCTTGATCCAGCGGGTCGCCTCGATGAAGTCGACCGCGTAGTTGTTGTGCTCCTCGATGCCCGTCGCGACCGCGAAGATGTTCGGGTCGAAGATGATGTCTTCCGGCGGGAAGCCGACTTCGTTCACGAGGAAGTCGTACGAGCGCTTGCAGATCTCGGTCTTGCGCGCGTAGGTATCGGCCTGGCCGGTCTCGTCGAACGCCATCACGACCGCGGCCGCGCCGTAGCGGCGGATCAGGTTCGCGTGGTGGCGGAACGCGTCCTCGCCTTCCTTCAGCGAGATCGAGTTCACGATCGCCTTGCCCTGCACGCACTTGAGGCCGGCTTCGATCACGTCCCACTTCGACGAGTCGATCATGATCGGCACGCGCGCGATGTCCGGCTCCGACGCGATCAGGTTCAGGAAGCGCACCATCGCCGCCTTCGAATCGAGCATCGCCTCGTCCATGTTGACGTCGATCACCTGCGCGCCGTTCTCGACCTGCTGGCGCGCGACGGCGAGCGCCTCGTCGAACTGGCCGTTGAGGATCATCCGTGCGAACGCCTTCGAGCCGGTGACGTTGGTGCGTTCACCGACGTTGATGAAGAGCGTCCCGGGCGTGACGTTGAACGGCTCGAGGCCGGCAAGGCGCATCATGTGATCGGTCATGGCGGTGCGAATTCTTTTAAGGAAGGACGTGAGGCGGTCGGGTCAGGCGTTGTCGCTGTACTGGTTCGGCCAGCGGCGCGGCTTCACGCCGGCGAGCGCCTTCGCGATCTCGGCGATGTGCTCGGGCGTCGTGCCGCAGCAGCCGCCCGCGAGGTTCACGAGCCCGGCCTGCGCGAACTCCTTCAGCAGGCCCGACGTGACATCGGGGGTTTCGTCGAAACCGGTGTCGCTCATCGGGTTCGGCAGGCCCGCGTTCGGGTAGCACGACACGTAGGTGTCGCACAGCTTCGCGAGCTCGGCGATGTACGGGCGCATCAGCGCCGCGCCGAGCGCGCAGTTCAGGCCGAACGTGAGCGGCTTCGCGTGGCGCAGCGAATTCCAGAACGCCTCGACGGTCTGGCCCGACAGGATCCGGCCCGACGCATCGGTGACGGTGCCCGAGATCATGATCGGCAGGCGCTCGCCGGTGTCCTCGAACAGCTCGTCGAGCGCGAACAGCGCGGCCTTGGCGTTCAGCGTGTCGAAGATCGTCTCGACGAGGAACAGGTCGACGCCGCCGTCGAGCAGCGCCTTCGCCTGCTGGTAGTACGCCGTGCGCAGCTCGTCGAACGTGACGTTGCGGGCGCCCGGATCGTTGACGTCCGGCGAGATGCTGGCCGTCTTCGGCGTCGGTCCGATCGCGCCGGCGACGAAGCGCGGCTTGTCCGGCGTCGCGTATTTCGCGGCCGATTCGCGCGCGAGCTTCGCCGATGCGACGTTCATCTCGACGACGAGATCTTCCATCCCGTAGTCGGCCTGCGCGACGGTCGTCGCGCCGAACGTGTTGGTTTCGACGATGTCGGCGCCGGCCGCGAAGTACTGATCGTGGATCTCGCTGATGATCTGCGGCTGCGTGAGCGACAGCAACTCGTTGTTGCCCTTGATGTCGCGCGGGAAATCCTTGAAGCGCTCGCCGCGATACGCGGCTTCGTCGAGCTTGTAGCGCTGGATCATCGTGCCCATCGCGCCGTCGAGGATCAGGATGCGCGATTTCAGCAGCGCGGGCAGGGCGGCGCCGCGCGTGTAGCGCGCGTCGAGCGGGGCGGAAGCGGCGAGGGGAGTCGCAGACATGGGCGGAAGACCGGCGAAGACGGAAAACCGTCATTGTAGCCGGTGCGTCAAGCGGTCGCCGACCCTCGCCGCGCCGGCCGGACGGCCCGTCAAATGAAAGCCCCCGCAGGCGAACCGGACGGGGGCAGGATCGGAGTGCACGCGGCGCCGCGTCGATGCGCGGCGAATGGCCCGGCCGCGTGACGCGCCGGGCCGCGAATCGTCAGTGCAGCACGACGGGCATCATCATCAGACTGTCGAATTGTCCGAGGAATTCGTCGACTTCGTCGAGCGACGGTTCATCCTCGATCAGCTGCTTCACGTGCGCGCGGAATCGTTCGGCAAGTTCGCCGTCGATGAAGATTTCGCGCTGCGCGTTCTTGTCGACGATTTCGTATCCGCCGGCATTCATCAGGTGATGGCCGGCCTGCGGCGCAAATTCGACGACGCAGTAGTTGGGGCTGTTGTAGATCATTTGCATGGCGGCACTCCTCTTCGCAGTGGCATCTGGCCTTGTTGTCCCCTAGGTGGGGCGAGCCTTGCCGGTTTCAAGGGGCTTGCGCTGCACACCCCGTTCTCCCGTTTGCGTGGGGTGTATCGGTTAGAAGCCGATGTCTATCAAACGTTTCTTATTGTGAGCCGGTGGACTGAAATAGTTGTTAAAGAGTGTCATCGGCCATTTTCGGGAAATCTGTAATCGGTCGAAATTGCCGATTCGTGCGCGTTCATGTGCGCGCGTTCACTGTGTGACAGTCGATGACGCCGGTGGTTGCACGGCGGCGGGCGGCGTGGAGGGCGCGGGTTCCGCGGGCGGCACGGCCGATGCATCCAGTGCCGGAGCGCCGGCGGGCGCGTTCGTTGCGCCGCTGGGCGCGGCGTCGGCAGGCACGTTCGGTGCGGCGAGCCGGCCGTGCCACAGCAGTTCGATCTGCGCCCCGTTCGGCTCGCTCTGCACGAGCCGCGCGGGCAGCCAGCCGAGCGACGGCGCGAGCCACATGTCGATGCGGCGCGTGTCGCCGTCGCGGCGCGGCAGGCGCATGAAGTGCCGCGCCGCGACGATGCCGGCCTGCGTCTGCACCTGTTCGTCGCCGATCACGGTGATCGGCCAGGTCTCGCCGCTGTTGTTGTCGATCACGAAGAACTGCTGCGTGACGCCCGGCTTGTAGGCGGCGGGATTGCCGCGCACGAGCCCCGACAACTGCATCAGCATGCTGAAGCGGTCCTGCACGCCGTCCGGCAGCGGCGCGTTGTTCGGCGTGCGCGTGAATACGACCTGCCGGATCTCGCGGTTGAAGATCGCGATGTCTTCCGGCCGCTTGCCGCGCTTCTCGACGTAACGATCGGGTGCGACGCCGAACGCGTCGATGCGGCCTTCGCTGCGATAGGTGAACGGGCCGACGAACGGCACCGGCATCGACACCGACAAGTCGTAGGTATGCCCGTCGGTGCGCCAGTGGATCGTGCCGATCATGTTCTGCATGCCGTTGTAGAACGTGTCGTACTGCAGGTCGCCGGACGGCGGCGCCGCGAACTTCACGCCGCTCGTCGCGGGGCCCGGTGTCGCGGCGCTGGCGCCCGCGGCCGATGCGGCGTGCGCACCCGAAGCCCCCGGTGTGCCGCTCGCCGCGGACGCGGCGGCAGCCGGCGGTTCGCCGTGCTCGGCGGTCTGCGTCGACGTGAGGACCGGCTCGTGCGACGGCGCGGGTTTCGGCGGGGCCACCTTCGGTGCGGCGGCCTTGGGCGCCGCCGATTCGGCCGGACGTTCGACCGGTTTCGGCGCCGGCGGGGCCGGCTGACGCTCGATCGGTTGCGGTTTCAGCAGCTCGATCTGCACCGGGATCTCCGTGGCCGGCGGCGGCGTGAACGATTCGCGGTTGCGCATCAGCCAGAACCCGGCGAGCGCATGCAGCACCAGCACGGCGACGAGCGCGACGCCCACGCGCAGCCAGCGGCGGGGCAGGGCGTGACGCGGGCGAAGATCGGCAGGCTGCATGGGCATCGGAACAGGGTCGGGGCGCTGGCGTGACGTCGGGCGCGCGGCGCGCGCCACAGGAATCGGACCGTCGGATGGGCCGCGCGTTCGCGATGCGTGACGTGGCGTGAACCGGATGCGTCAGGCGTCGCGTGCGTCGGGACTATAGCCGAGTTCGTAAGACAGTTTCTGCGCGCAGGCGCGCAGCGCGGTGTCGATCTCGCCGCCCCATGCGATGTCGAACGAGCCTTCCTGGCCGAGCGCGACGATCGCGAGCGCGAGTTCGCCGACCGCGTCGAACACCGGCATGCAGAACGCATGGATCGTCGGCAGCAGCATCCCTTCGACGCGCGCGGCCTGGTGCTGGCGCACGTCGGCGAGCACCGTCTCGACTTCGTCGAGGGTGCGCGGGCCGCCGTGGTGTGGCGAGCGGCGCGTATCGGCGAGTTCGCGCTCCAGCATCGCGGCGGTCTTGCTGCGCGGCAGGTATGCGGCGAACAGCAAGCCCGTCGCGGAGCCGAGCAGCGGCATCACGTCGCCGAGCTTCAGCGACGCCTTCGCCGGATGGCTCGATTCCATCCAGTGCACGATCGTCGGCCCCTGGTTGCCCCACACCGCGATGCCGACCGTCTGGTCGAGGCGGTCGCGGAATTCGGTGAGCGCGATCCGCGCGAGCTTCACGCCGTCGACGCGCGCGAGCCGCGCGAGCCCCATTTGCAGCGCGAAGCCGCCCAGCTCGTAGCGGCCCGAGACCGGGTCCTGCGACACGACGCCGAGCCGCGAGAAGCTGACCAGATAGCGATGCGCCTTCGCCGGGCTCATGCCCGCGCGCTGCGCGAGATCGCGCAGCATCATCGCGCGCGGCTCGCTCGTCAGCACGTCGAGCAGGCGGAAGCCGACCTCGATCGACTGGATGCCGGAGCGGACCTTCTCGCCGGGTTCGCCGGAGGCGGCGTCGTCGGTATCGGAGTCGGCGAGATCGTCGTCGGGAAGCAGGCTGGCGGGCATGGGCAGCGGGTGCGCGAAAATGCGACAGGAAACGGGGCGAAAACGGCGTGCGCGATCGTGGCGCGCCGCAGGGATTCACCATCGTAAAATAGATTCCCTCCATCGTCACTACAACGGCAGATCCCCCTATGAAACTTGCTTCGCTGAAGGACGGCACGCGCGACGGCCAGCTGATCGTCGTGTCGCGCGACCTGCACACCGCGGCGATTGCCGATGCGATCGCGCCGACGCTGCAGCGCGTCCTCGACGACTGGGCGTTCTACGCGCCGCAACTGCGCGACCTGTACGACGCGCTGAACCACGGCCGCGCGCGCAACGCGTTCGCGTTCGACCCGGCCAACTGCATGGCGCCGCTGCCGCGCGCGTTCCAGTGGGCCGACGGCTCCGCGTACGTGAATCACGTCGAGCTCGTGCGCCGTGCGCGCGGCGCGGAGATGCCGCCCGAGTTCTGGACCGATCCGCTGATGTACCAGGGCGGCAGCGACGATTTCCTGGGCGCGCGCGACGACGTCGTGTGCCCGTCCGAGGAATGGGGCATCGATTTCGAGGCGGAAGTCGCGGTGATCACCGGCGACGTGCCGATGAGCGCGTCGCCCGACGACGCGCTGAAGGCCGTGCGGCTCGTCACGCTCGTGAACGACGTGTCGCTGCGCAACCTGATTCCGGCCGAACTCGCGAAGGGTTTCGGCTTCTTCCAGAGCAAGCCGGCCACCGCGTTCGCGCCGGTCGCCGTCACGCCCGACGAGCTCGGCGACGCGTGGCGCGAAGGCCGCGTGCACCGCCCGATGATCGTCCACTGGAACGGCAAGAAGGTCGGCCAGCCCGACGCGGGCACCGACATGGTGTTCCACTTCGGCCAGTTGATCGCGCACGCGGCGAAGACGCGCAACCTGCGTGCCGGCTCGATCGTCGGCTCCGGTACGGTCTCGAACAAGGACGCGAAGCGCGGCTACTGCTGCATCGCCGAGAAGCGCTGCCTCGAGACGATCGAGCACGGCGCGCCGCAGACCGAATTCATGCGCTACGGCGACACCGTGCGCATCGAGATGTTCGACGCGGCCGGCAAGTCGATCTTCGGCGCGATCGAGCAGTCGGTCGCGCCGCCCGACGGCGCGGCGTAAGCGGCGCGGGGCAAGCAACGCAGCGGCGAAACCCGGCTTCGGCCCGCGCGCCGGGTTTCGCCCGATGTTTGACCGCGCGGGCTTGGCTACACTCGATTCAGGCGTTCGAGCGCCTCGCACAAGGAGCAGCAGATGGCCGATCTTGCCGCGTACGGCGGTTACGAAGCACTGAAGGTGACGCGCCGCGACCATGGCGTGCTCGACATCGTGATGAGCGGCGAGGGCGCGAACCGCAGCGGCCTCGCGACCGCGAACGCGCGCATGCATCGCGAGCTCGCCGACATCTGGCGCGACGTCGATCGCGATCCCGACACGCGCGTCGCGGTGATCCGCGGCGAAGGCAAGGGCTTTTCGGCGGGCGGCGATCTCGCGCTCGTCGAGGACATGGCGAACGATTTCGACGTGCGCGCCCGCGTGTGGCGCGAGGCGCGCGACCTCGTCTACAACGTGATCAATTGCAGCAAGCCGATCGTGTCGGCTATGCATGGCCCGGCCGTCGGCGCGGGGCTCGTCGCCGGGCTGCTCGCCGACATCTCGATCGCCGCGAAGGATGCGCGCATCATCGACGGCCACACGCGGCTCGGCGTCGCGGCCGGCGATCACGCGGCGATCGTGTGGCCGCTCTTGTGCGGGATGGCGAAGGCGAAGTACTACCTGATGCTGTGCGAGCCCGTGAGCGGCGAGGAGGCCGAGCGGATCGGCCTGGTGTCGCTCGCGGTCGAGCCGGCCGACCTGCTGCCGAAGGCATACGAAGTGGCCGAGCGGCTCGCGCACGGTTCGCAGTCGGCGATCCGCTGGACCAAGTACGCGCTGAACAACTGGCTGCGCACGGCCGGCCCGACCTTCGATACGTCGCTCGCGCTCGAATTCATGGGTTTTTCGGGGCCCGACGTGCGGGAGGGCATCCGTTCGCTGCGCGAGCGGCGCCCGCCCGCGTTCCCCGGCGAGGCGCCGTTCTGACGTGCGCGCTATGATCGAATCACGCGCGGCTGCGCGACGCACGGCGGCCGCCTCGCTCCCCCAGTCAACCAGGATGCCCGTATGACGACCGATGCCTCCGGCGCCAACCCTTTCGCCGGCTTTGCCGGGTTCCAGCCCGCCGACATGATGGACCGGATGTGGGACATGATCCGGATGTCGCCGTTCGGCGGGATGGCGCCGTTTCCGGGCGCCACGCACGGGCTGCCGCCGTCGCTGTCGAGCATGTCCGACATGATGTCGCCGCTCACGAACGTCGAGGAGCTCGACAAGCGGATCACCGATCTGCGCGCGGTCGAGCAATGGCTGAAGCTCAATCTGGGGATGCTGCAGTCCGCGATCCAGGCGCTCGAGGTGCAGCGCGCGACGCTCGCGACGCTGCGTGCGTTCGGCGCGTTCGCGCAAAGCTCGATGTCGGCGGCCGAGGAAGCGGCCGTGGCCGCCGCCCAGGCCGCGAAGCCCGCGTCGGCGGGCGAGCCCGCGCCCGATGCCGCGGCGTCCGCGGGGGATGCGCCGGCGGGCGACCCCGCGCAGCAGCCGTTCGATCCGGCCGGCTGGTGGAACCTGCTGCAGACGCAATTCAATCAGCTCGCGAGCCTCGCGATGGCGCAGCCGGGCATGCAGCCTGCCGCGCCGGGCGCCGCGCCGCCGGACGCCGCCGCGCCGGAGCCGGCCGCGAAGCCGGCCGGGGTCGCTGCCGC
>NZ_JAKWFH010000069.1:0-32842 GCF_029522185.1 Burkholderia sp. IO2
ACACCGGCGGCGCGCCGCGGCATCGCACGCGGCGGCCCGCCGGCTATGGCGCGGCGCGATTCGGGCGGCGCCGCGCGGGCGGCACCGGCGGGCTGGCGCGCGCGCGTTTGCGGTGGAGCCTGGCCAGGCGGCCGACGTGCAAAATCCGGCCGCCGCGCTATGCTTGTCGCGTGGGGCGATGTCCCGCCCGCTTCCGCGATTGCGCCATGACCGATTCCGCCGCCGACGCCCGTTCCGCTCCGCGCCGTGCGCGCTGCCCGCGCTGCGGGCGCGGCTTCGACTGCGGCGCGCACACGCAGCCGTTCGACTGCTGGTGCGCGTCGATGCCGGTGCCGCCCGGCGGTACGCCGCCCGTGGCCGGCGCGCGGTGCCGGTGCCCCGAGTGCCTGGCCGACGAGATCGCGCAGCGCATGGCCGGCGCGGCCGGTTGACGGTGCCGCGCCACGCACGCGCCTCGCCCGTTCGCGTGCGCCGATCCGGCCCCGCTAGAGGCGCCGGGCGCTAAACGGGTAAACTGCTCGGATGCAACGAATCACCACCACCGGGCGCGTCAACCTCAGTCACCTGTTCTGGCTCCGTAATCTCGCGATCATCGGCCAGCTCGTGACGATCGGCGTCGTGCAAACCTATTTCGGCGTGCACCTGCCGTTGCCGGCGATGCTGATGGTCATCGCGCTCGAAATCGTTTTCAACGCGCTGACCTGGGTGCGCGTGCTGCGTGCTCGGCCCGAGACCAATTTCGAGCTGCTCGGCCAGCTGTGGGTCGACCTCGGCGCGCTGTCCGCGCTGCTGTTCCTGTCGGGCGGGACGACCAACCCGTTCGTGTCGCTGTACCTGCCGTCGCTCGCGATCGCGGCGGCCGTGCTGCCGTGGCACCTGATGATCTGGCTCGCGGCGTTCGCGGTCGCCTGCTACGCGGCGCTCGGCTTCGACTCGGTGCCGCTCAACATGGACAACCCGGCGAACCTGTTCGATTACTACCGTACCGGCATGTGGGCGAACTTCATGGTCAGCGTCGGGCTGATCGCGTGGTTCGTCGCGCGCATGTCGAATGCGCTGCGCCAGCGCGACGCGGCACTCGGCGAGGCGCAGGCGCATCTGCTGCGCGACGAGCGGGCCGTCGCGCTCGGCGTGCAGGCCGCCACCGTCGCGCATGAAATGGGCACGCCGCTGTCGACGATCGCGATGCTCGCCGAGGAGTTGCGCGACGCGGCGCGCGCCGATCCTGGGCTGGCGCGCTACGAGGCCGACCTGAAGGTGCTCGAGGAACAGATGACGCTGTGCACGTCGGCGCTCGCGCGCCTGCGCAGCCGCGCGAGCGCGCCGGCGAGCCGCCAGCCGGTGGACGACTGGCTCGACACGTTCGTCGAGCACTGGCGCCTGCGGCATCCGCACGTGCAGTTCGAACTGCTCGGCGCGCGCCCGGCCGGCGTCGCGCTCGACGATACGGTCGCGGCCGGCCAGATCCTGACGATCCTGCTCGACAACGCCGCGCGCGCGAGCCCGCAGCGCGTGACGCTCGCCGCGAAGGTCGCGCACGATCGCGCGGCCGACGAAATCGAATTCGAGGTATGCGACGATGGGCCGGGCATTCCGGCCGCGCTGCGCGAATCGCTCGGCGCGATGCCGGTCGACAGCACGCAGGGCGGGCACGGTGTCGGCCTGTATCTCGCGTTCAGTGCGGCCGCGCGACTCGGCGGCGAGATCGAACTGTCCGATGTCACGCCGCGCGCGGCGGGCGGCAACGGGCGGGCCGGCGGTGCGGCAAATGGCCACGCGGCGGCGGCCTCGGGACAACGCGCGGGATCACGCACGGGTGCACCGGCAGCCGAACGGCCAGCCGGCACGCCGGACAGCCGCCCGGCCGGCGCCGCGGCCGGGCGCGGCACGCGGGCCGTGCTGCGCCTGCCGGTCGTGCGCGTCGCGATGCCGGCGGCCTCAACCAACACGTAGACGGAGAAACCCCATGAGCGAGAACAATTTCCTGGTGATCGACGACAACGAGGTGTTCGCGGGCACGCTCGCGCGCGGCCTCGAGCGCCGCGGTTACGCGGTCCAGCAGGCGCACGACAAGGAGGCGGCGCTCCGGCTCGCCGCGGGCGGCAAGTTCCAGTTCATCACCGTCGACCTGCATCTCGGCGAGGATTCGGGGCTGAGCCTGATCGCACCGTTGTGCGACCTGCAGCCCGATGCGCGCATTCTCGTGCTGACCGGCTACGCAAGCATCGCGACCGCCGTGCAGGCCGTGAAGGAAGGCGCCGACAACTATCTCGCGAAGCCGGCGAACGTCGAGTCGATCCTGGCCGCGCTGCAGACCAACGCGACCGAAGTGCAGGCCGAAGAAGCGCTCGAGAATCCGGTCGTGCTGTCGGTGGACCGGCTCGAATGGGAGCACATCCAGCGCGTGCTGGCCGAGAACAACAACAACATCTCGGCGACCGCGCGCGCGCTGAACATGCACCGCCGCACGCTGCAGCGCAAGCTCGCGAAGAAGCCGGTGCGGCAGTAAGCGGCGCACCAACGAAAACGGGCGACCCCCGAAGGGGCCGCCCGCTTCTCATCCGGCGCCGCGCGCGTTACAGCACGTAGCGCGACAGGTCTTCGTCCTGCGACACTTCGCCGAGCGCGCGGTCGACATACTTCGCGTCGATCGTCACGCGCTCGCCGGCGTGGTTGCCCGCCGAGAACGACACTTCCTCGAGCAGTTTCTCGATCACCGTGTACAGCCGGCGCGCGCCGATGTTCTCGGTTTTCTCGTTGACCGCGAACGCGATCTCGGCGAGGCGCCGGATGCCGTCGTCGGCGAATTCGAGCTGCACGTCTTCGGTCGCGAGCAGCGCCTGGTACTGCTTGACGAGGCTCGCGTCGGTCGCGACGAGGATTGCCTCGAAGTCGTTCACCGACAGCGAATCGAGCTCGACGCGGATCGGGAAGCGGCCCTGCAGTTCGGGAATCAGGTCGCTCGGTTTCGCGAGGTGGAACGCGCCGCTCGCGATGAACAGGATGTGATCGGTCTTCACCATCCCGTACTTCGTGTTGACCGTCGTGCCTTCGACGAGCGGCAGCAGGTCGCGCTGCACGCCCTGGCGCGACACTTCGCCGCCGCTGCCTTCGTTGTTGCGCGACGTGATCTTGTCGATCTCGTCGAGGAACACGATGCCGTTCTGCTCGACGTTCTGCACGGCCTTCGTCTTCACTTCCTCTTCGTTCAGCATCTTCGCCGCTTCCTCGTCGGTCAGCAGCTTCAGCGCTTCCTTGATCTTCACCTTGCGGCGCTGCTTCTTGCCGCTGCCGAGGTTCGAGAACATCGAGCGGATCTGCTCGGTCATCTCTTCCATCCCCGGCGGCGCCATGATGTCCATGCCGACCGACGGCTGCTCGAGGTCGAGCTCGACTTCCTTGTCGTCGAGCTGACCTTCGCGCAGGCGCTTGCGGAAGGTCTGGCGCGTCGCGTTGTTGTCGTCGTTCGCGTGCTCGGCGTTGCCGCCGAAGCCCACCGCGCGCGGTTGCGGCAGCAGGATGTCGAGGATGCGGTCTTCCGCCTGGTCGGTCGCCTTGCTGCGCACCTTGCGCATTTCGGCTTCACGCGTCTGCTTGACCGAGATCTCGATCAGGTCGCGCACGATGCTGTCGACGTCGCGGCCGACGTAGCCGACTTCGGTGAACTTGGTCGCTTCGATCTTGATGAACGGCGCGTCGGCGAGCTTCGCGAGGCGGCGCGCGATTTCGGTCTTGCCGACGCCCGTCGGCCCGATCATCAGGATGTTCTTCGGCGTGATTTCCTGGCGCAGCGGGTCGGCGACCTGCTGGCGGCGCCAGCGATTGCGCAGCGCGACGGCGACGGCCTTCTTCGCCTTCGCCTGGCCGATGATGTGCTTGTCGAGTTCCGAGACGATCTCGGCAGGGGTCATGGTGCTCATGGGGCTGTCCTTACTCGATCGTTTCGATGATGCGGTTGTGGTTCGTGTAGATGCACATGTCGCCGGCGATCCCGAGCGACTTCTCGACGATTTCGCGCGGCGACAGGTCGGTGTTCTCGACGAGCGCGCGAGCCGCGGCCTGCGCGTACGCGCCGCCCGAGCCGATCGCGCAGATGCCGCCTTCGGGGTCGAGCACGTCGCCGTTGCCGGTGATCACGAGCGTGGTGGCGGCATCGGCCGTGATCAGCATCGCCTCGAGGCGGCGCAGCATCCGGTCGGTGCGCCAGTCCTTCGCGAGCTCGACGGCCGCGCGGGTCAGGTTGCCCTGGTGCTTCTCGAGCTTCGCCTCGAAGCGGTCGAGCAGCGAGAACGCATCGGCGGTGCCGCCCGCGAATCCGACCAGCACCTGGTTGTTGTAGATCCGCCGCACTTTCCGCGCGCCACCCTTCATGACGATGTTGCCGAGGGTTACCTGGCCGTCGCCGCCGAGCGCGACCTTGTCGCCGCGCCGGACCGAAACGATGGTCGTGCCGTGAAATTGCTCCATCTGCGTTCCTTGAGAAAAACGGGGAAGAGTCGGGCGGCGCGACGCGCCGCCGCGTGAATCCGCAGTGCGCCGGGGAGCGGCCCGGCGCGCGTCCGTTTCATTTTAGGGCGGGCGCCGGGATATCAAGAGGGGGAGGCAAATCGGCCGGCAGCCGGGAACCGGTGCCGGAAAACAAAAAGCGCGCGGCAGGCCGCGCGCTTTCGGGAAGCAGCGTGTCTGAGCGGAATACCGCTCGATCAGTCGCCGAACAGCTTCTGGCGCAGCTCGCGGCGCTCCTGCGCCTCGAGCGACAGCGTGGCGGTCGGACGCGCGAGCAGGCGCGGAATGCCGATCGGCTCGCCGGTTTCCTCACACCAGCCGTAATCGCCGGAATCGATGCGGGCGAGCGACTGCTGAACCTTCTTGAGGAGCTTGCGTTCGCGATCGCGCGTACGCAGCTCGAGCGCGTGCTCTTCCTCGATCGTCGCGCGGTCGGCGGGATCGGGGACGATCACCGTCTCGCGCAGGTTCTCGGTCGTCTGGCCTGCATTCTTGAGGATGTCCGCCTGCAACTGTTCGAGCCGATTTTTGAAGAAGGCGAGCTGATCCTCATTCATGTAATCCTTGTCGCTCATCTTCAGGATTTCGGCTTCGGTCAAGAGTTTCTTCGTCATCTGCTTGCTTCTTCAATGTGCGGCAAATCAAGAGATATTGCCTGCACTTTGGGATTACCCGCAACCGCGCTTGCAATCATTTGCGATTTGCCGCCGCGGGGCCGAAAGCCTCTGGAAAACCGGTTCTCAAATACCAGGATAGGCCTGGCGCGGATTTGCGCGCGCTGCGAACCGGTGTGCTGCGCGGCAGATCGCATCGGCCGCGGCCGGGAGGCGGATGGGCGATCCGGCGCGGTTGCGATGCCCGGAAAACTGGTTCAGCAAGAACCGGGCCTGTTTGTTGCCGTACTCCAGCGGGCACGTATTGTAACTGAATCGCAAGCGGCCGCCGTATCGGGTCGATCCCCGTCGGCCGCGCCAATATCTAGAAAATATAACGCGCAAATCGCGAAAAAGCGATGACGGCGAAACCCTGCCCGGAAAAGGCGTCGCGCGGCTGCCGCAGCCGCCTGCGAAGGCGGCCGGGCAAGCGGGGTGCGGCAGGCGCCCGCGCGGGTCAGGCGAGGCAGGCGTCGAGGCCGTCGGTGATCAGGTCCTGCGGCAGGTCGACACCGATGAACACCATCTTGTTGGTCTTCTTCTCGACCGGCAGCCACTTCGCCGCGAGGTCGCTGCCCATCATCTGGTGCACGCCCTGGAACACGACCTTGCGGTCGACGCCCTTCATGTACAGCACGCCCTTGTAGCGCAGCATGCGCTCGCCGTAGATCTGCAGGATGCCGCCGAGGAAGTCTTCCAGCTTGTTCGGATCGAACGGGCGGTCGTTGCGGTACACGAACGACTTGATCTTGTCGTCGTGGTGCGCGTGGTGATGGTTGTGGTGGCCGTGGTCGTGATCGTGCGCGCATTGGCCGTGATCGTGGTCGCAATTCGCGTGATCGTGATCATGGTCGTGATCGTGGTGGTGGTGCGCGTGATCGTCCTCGGCGAGGAAATCGGGATCGATCTCGAGCTTCGCGTTCAGGTTGAAGCCGCGCAGGTCGAAGATTTCCTTGATGTCCGCTTCGCCGAAATTCACGACCTTGATCGCGGCCTTCGGGTTCATGTGCATCAGGCGGTGCTTGAGGCCCGCGACGGTCTGGTCGTCGACGAGGTCCGACTTCGTGATGAACAGGCGGTCGGCGAAACCGACCTGGCGCTGCACCACTTCGTGTTCGTCGAGCTGCGCGTTCGCGTGCTTCGCGTCGACCAGCGTGATGACCGCGTCGAGCAGGAAATCGTCGGCGATTTCGCTGTCGATGAAGAACGTTTGTGCGACGGGGCCCGGGTTCGCGAGGCCGGTCGTCTCGATCACGATGCGGTCGAAGTCGAGCTTGCCTTCGCGCTTCTTCGCGGCCAGATCGCCGAGCGCGCGGGCGAGGTCGCCGCGGATCGTGCAGCAGATGCAGCCGTTGCTCATCTGGATGATCTGCTCGTTCGAATCCTGCACGAGGATTTCGTTGTCGATGTTCTCTTCGCCGAACTCGTTCTCGATCACGGCGATCTTCATGCCGTGCTGTTCGTTCAGGATGCGCTTGAGCAGCGTCGTCTTGCCGCTGCCGAGGAAGCCGGTAAGGATGGTGACGGGAGTGGCCATGTCGGTCGCCTGTGGTTCGTGAATCGGGGTCAAAACCAGGGTGTGCGTCGCGCCCTCGCGCTGCGAGCCGGGGCGCACAACCATCCATTGAAACATACCTGTCAAGCCCCCGCCCATCGTCCGGACGACAGGGGCGAGGCGCGGCCCGACAGGCGGAGCTGGCGGACCGGGTGTCCGCCAAGATCGGGGCGATCAGACGATTTGCAACAGCAGGCCCTTCAGATATTCACCTTCCGGGAACGCGGCGAGCAGCGGATGATCGACGCCCGCGCCGAGCCGCTTCAGGATCCGTGCGTCGACCTTCGCGTCGGCGGCCGCGCTCGCGACGATCTTCTGGAACAGGTCCATGTCGATCGCGCCCGAGCACGAGTACGTGAACAGCAGGCCGCCCGGACGCAGCAGCCTGAAACCGCTCAGGTTGATGTCCTTGTACGCGCGCGCCGCGCGATCGACGCTGTCGCGGGTCGGCGCGAACTTCGGCGGATCGAGCACGATCAGGTCGAATCGTTCGCCTTCGTCGACGAGGCGGCGCAGCGTCTTGAACGCATCGGCGTCGAGCCAGGTCGCGCGTTCGGCGTCGAAGCCGTTGGCGACGACGTTCTGCTGCGCGAGCGCGAGCGCATCGCCCGACGAGTCGATCGACACGACGCGTTTCGCGCCGCCCTTGAGCGCCGCGAGCGAGAAGCCGCCGGTGTAGCAGAAGCAGTTCAGCACGTCGCGGTCGGCCGCGTACTGCGCGACGAGCGCGCGGTTGTCGCGCTGGTCGACGTAGAAGCCCGTCTTGTGGCCGTTCGGCACGTCGACGTGATAGCGCACGCCGTTTTCGTTCGAGATCAGCGTCGCGGGCGGCGCGTCGCCGGCCAGCACGCCGGTCGTCTGTTCGAGCCCTTCCTTGTCGCGGATCGACACGTCCGAGCGCTCGTACACGTTCGGGCAGCCGGTCGCGCCGGTGAGCGCCGCGACGATCGCGTCCTTCCACGCTTCGACGCCCGCGGCCATGAACTGGCAGACGAGCTGGCCGCGCGGCGCCGCGCCGGCCTCGGCGGTGTCCGCGACGTAGTAGTCGACGATCAGCCCCGGCAGCCCGTCGGCTTCGCCGAACACGAGCCGCACCGCGCCCGTGCCCGACACCATAGTCGTGCGGTGCGCGACCGCGCGCTGCACGCGGCGCTTGAAGAACGCGTGATCGATCGGCTCGTGCTCGTCGAAGCTCCACACCCGCACGCGGATCTGCGACTGCGGGCTGTACGCGCCGCGCGCGAGGAAGCGGCCGTCGTGCGCACGCACGAGCACGGTCGCGCCGGGCGCGGGCTTGCCGTCGACGCGGTCGATCGCATTGGCGTAGATCCACGGATGGCGGCGCAGCAGCGATTTTTCCTTGGACGGCTTGAGGGTGACGGTTTGCATGATGAGATCGAAATGGGCCGGGCGCGGCGCCGGCCGGTGCCGGCCGCCGCGCGTGGCGGGTAACACGGGACGCGCGTCAGTCGCGCTTCTTCGCGCGCGGATGCGCGCTGTCGTAAATCTTCGCGAGATGCTGGAAGTCGAGCGACGTATAGACCTGCGTCGCGGCGACGCTCGCGTGGCCGAGCAGTTCCTGCACCGCGCGCAGGTCGCCGCTCGACTGCAGCACGTGCGTCGCGAACGAGTGGCGCAACACGTGCGGGTGGACGTTGGCGGGGATGCCGGCGGCGAGCGCCGCGCGCTTCACGCGCTCGCGCACGACGCCCGGCGACATCCGGTTGCCGCGCACCGACACGAACAGCGGATGCGGATCGTGCTTCACGAATTCGCCGCGCACCGCGAGCCACGCGTTCAGCGCGTCGATCGCCTTGCGGCCGACCGGCACCTTGCGCTCCTTGTTGCCCTTGCCGCGCACGGTGACTTCGGCTTCGGCGAGATCGAGCCAGCCGGCCGAGCGGTAGCCGTCGGCCTGCGTGTACGTCACGTCGAGCCCGATCAGCTCGGCGAGGCGCAGCCCCGACGAATAGAACAGCTCGAGGATCGCGTGATCGCGGATGCCTTCGGTCGTGCCGGCGAGCGGCGCGTCCATCAGCGCGGATGCGTCGTCGACCGACAGCGCCTTCGGCAGCGTTTTCGGGCGCTTCGGCGCGCGCACCGCGGCCACCGGGTTCGCGGGCATCTCGATGCGTTGCGCGAGCCAGCGGTAGAACGCGCGCCACGCGGAGAGCCGGTGCGAGATCGAGCGCGCGGACAGCCCGCCCGCATGCGCGCGGGCGACCGCGCCGCGCATGTCGGCGGCGGTCAGCGCGTCGAGCGGCCGGCCGGCCGCGAGCTTCTTCAGTTCGTCGAGTTCGTGCGTGTACGCGCGCAGCGTGTGTTCCGACAGCTGCCTGACGTGCTTCAGGTTCGACAGGTAGGCGGCGATCGGATCGTCGGTCATCGCGTGCGGCGGATCAGTGCGGCAGCAGGCGCGTGAGCGCGGCGCTCGCGAGCGTCGCGATCTGTGCGAGGAAGTCGGTGGCCATCCCGTCGTGGAAGCGGCGCGGATCGGGCGAACCGAGGACCAGCAGGCCGAACGCGGGCGCATCGTTGCCGGCGAGCGGCGCGCGCAGCGCGAGCAGTGCGACCGACGCGGCCGAGCCGTCGCCGGCCGGCGCGGCTTCGGTGCCTTCCGCGGCGCTCGCGGCCGGGGCGGCGAGCGCGGGCGCGAGCCACTGGGCGGCTTCGAAGCCCGTGTTCGCGCCGCAGTACGGCGTCGACAGGCCGTTCGTGAACAGGCGCACTTCCTCGCCGACCTGGCGCGCGAAGTCGGCTTGCGCGTAGGTGTCGGCGACGTCCCACACGCGCAGCGCCGTCTGCGGCACGTCGAACACGTCGGCGATGCCGTCGGCGATCGTGCGCGGCAGCGCGTACGGATCGCGCTCCGCGATCACGCGCGCGGTCCAGCGGCTGAATTTCGCGGACAGGCTGTCGTTCTCGTGGCCGTAGCGCACGAGTTCGGCGAGCCGGCGCTCGAGGTGCTTGTTCTTGTCGCGCAGCATCTCCATCTGCCGCTCCTGCAGCGAGATCGCGGCCTTGCCGTGCGGGTTCGCGAGACGGATCGTCGCGAGCAGCTCGGCGTGCTGCGCGAAGAATTCGGGATTGGCGAGCAGGTAGTCGGCGACTTCGCGATCGTTCATGTGGCTGGAGCGTTCAGTTATCAAGGACGTTGCAGGGTCAGGCGTTCAGGTCGATCTCGCCTTCGAACACGGTCGTGGCGGGGCCGGCCATCATCAGCGCGGCGGCTTCGTCGCGCGCGCCGTCCCAGCCGATCGTCAGCGTGCCGCCGTGCGTGTGCACGGTCACGGGCGAATCGAGCAGGCCGCGCCGGATGCCGGCCGCGACCGCCGCGCATGCGCCGGTGCCGCACGCGAGCGTCTCGCCCGCGCCGCGTTCGTACACGCGCAGCTTCACTTCGCGGCGCGACACGATCTGCATGAAGCCGGCGTTCACGCGCTGCGGGAAGCGCGCATGACGCTCGATCAGCGGGCCTTCTTCCAGCACCGGATACGCTTCGGCATCGTCGACCACCTGCACGGCGTGCGGATTGCCCATCGACACCGTCGAGATCCAGCGCGTCGCGCCGCCGACGTCGAGCGGCCACAGCGTGTCGCGGCCTTCCTGGCGGCCGTCGAGCCCCGCTGCGTCGAACGGCACCTGCGCCGGCGCGAACACGGGCGCGCCCATGTCGACGACGACTTCGCCGTTGTCCTGCAGCGTCAGCGTGATCAGGCCCTTCATGACCTGCACGCGCACGCTGCGCTTGTCGGTCAGGCCGCGGTCGCTGACGAACTTCACGAAACAACGCGCGCCGTTGCCGCAGTGCTCGACCTCGCCGCCGTCGCAATTGAAGATCCGGTACTTGAAATCCGCCCCGTCGACGGTCGGTTTCTCGACCAGCAGCAACTGGTCGGCGCCGATGCCGAAATGGCGGTTGGCGAGTGCGCGCACCTGCGCGTCGGTGAGCGGCGGCAGCGCGCGCGAATAGCCGTCGAGCACGACGAAGTCGTTGCCCGCGCCGTGCATCTTGGTGAACGAGAGTTTCACTGGGTCCGGAATTCCATGGCGAACGAGGCGGTCGGCACGACACGGACGGCCGGCGGCCATGCCGGGGCAGCCTCGTTCGTCGTGCTGATCTCAACCGCAAATGATACATGCAGCCGACAGGGGCGTCCTGCGCGGGCGGGGCCGCGTGTCCGTCGTGCAGATGGAAGGGGCGCAATCTGCCGATTGGCCGACTGGCCGCGCGAACGACGAGCGGCCGGATCGACAGGAGGGGGCGGTGCGGCAGGCGGGCGCGCAAAGGGCGCCGAAGGCGGCGAGAGCGCAGGCACGCACATGACGGCGCACCCGCGCATGTTTCGCGGCAGGGTCAGTACAGGCTCGGCTCGCCGGGCGGGCGCGTCTTGAAGCGCTTGTGCACCCAGTAATACTGCTCGGGCATCAGCGGAATCTGCTCTTCGAGGAATTCGTTCATCCGCCGCGCGTCGAGATCGTCGTCGCCGGTCGGGTAGTGATCCCACGGCTTGAATACCCTCAGACGATAGCCCTTGTAGTTCGGCAGCACCTCGCCGATGAACGGCACGACCTGCGCGCGGCCCGTCTTCGCGAGCCGGCCGACGGCCGTCAGCGTGCAGGCCGGCACGCCGAAGAACGGGACGAACGTCGAGTTGCGCAGCCCGTAATCCATGTCCGCGCCGAGCATCACCGGCTTGCGGTCGCGCAGCCAGCGCAGCACGACGCGCGCGCTGTCCGCGCGGCCGACCATCTCGGCGTCGAAGCGCCCGCGCGCCTTCTTCGCCTCTTCCTCCAGCACCGCGTTCGAGAACGGCTGGTACAGCGATCCGCAGCGGCGGTGCAGCGAACGGTTGAGCCAGATCGAACCGGCCTCGATGCCGACGAAGTGCAGGCCGAGGAACAGCGTCGGCGGCAGGTCGGGATCGGTGAGATCGACCGCGCTGTCGACCTGGATCAGCTTCGCGAGCTTCTTCTCCGAGCCGAACCACTGCACGCTGCGCTCGACGTAGCTGCGGATCGCATGACGGAAATGCTGGCCCGCCACTTCCTCGCGCCGCTCGTCGCTCCAGTCCGGGAAGCAGAGTTTCAGATTCGTATGTACGATGCGCTTTCGCCGGCTGGGGATCTGATACAGCAGCCAGCCGAGGCCATCGCCGAACCGTGCGGTCAGACCGTACGGCAGCAGGGCGAGCAGCTTCAGCAAGCCGATGGCGAGGTGCGTGCCGAGGCGGCCTAGCATGCGGAATCTCCGTAGGGCCGGCTGGCCGGCACGTTGCGAACAGGGTGGTAAGACAGCGGAAGATGCAGCACGGGCGGCGCTCTGTGACAATTCAGGAAAGCCGCTATAATACGGGCTTCGCCGAGTTAACTGACAACTTGCGGGGCGAAGCCGGTTGGCGCGACACGCGCTGCCCGGTCCTGGTAATCCGCTAAAGCGTCGCCGCTTCAGGCCCAACGAAGCTGGCTACGTGAAACCAACCGTAACCACACAGGAGCCTGAAAAAGTGGCAAACGATTATCTCTTCACGTCCGAATCCGTCTCCGAAGGCCATCCGGACAAGGTCGCGGACCAAATCTCGGACGCGATTCTCGACGCCATCCTCGAGCAGGACAAATACTCCCGCGTTGCGGCGGAAACGCTGTGCAACACGGGTCTCGTCGTGCTGGCCGGTGAAATTACCACGACGGCCAACATCGACTACATCCAGATCGCGCGCGATACGATCAAGCGCATCGGCTACGACAACACCGACTACGGCATCGACTACAAGGGTTGCGCGGTGCTCGTCGCGTACGACAAGCAGTCGCCGGACATCGCGCAGGGCGTCGATCGTGCACACGACGACAACCTCGATCAAGGCGCGGGCGACCAGGGCCTGATGTTCGGCTATGCGTGCGACGAAACGCCGGAACTGATGCCGCTGCCGATCTATCTGTCGCACCGCCTCGTCGAGCGCCAGGCCAGCCTGCGTCGCGACGGCCGCCTGCAATGGCTGCGTCCGGACGCGAAGTCGCAGGTCACCGTGCGCTACGTCGACGGCAAGCCCGATTCGATCGACACCGTCGTGCTGTCGACGCAGCACGCACCGGACATCGAGCTGCCCGCGCTGCGCGAAGCCGTGATCGAGGAAATCATCAAGCCGACGCTGCCGGCCGACCTGATCAAGGGCGACATCAAGTTCCTCGTGAACCCGACCGGCCGGTTCGTGATCGGCGGCCCGCAGGGCGATTGCGGCCTGACCGGCCGCAAGATCATCGTCGACACGTACGGCGGCGCCGCACCGCACGGCGGCGGCGCGTTCTCGGGCAAGGATCCGTCGAAGGTCGACCGTTCGGCAGCGTATGCCGGCCGTTACGTCGCGAAGAACATCGTCGCCGCCGGCCTCGCGTCGCGCGCGCTGATCCAGGTGTCGTACGCGATCGGCGTGGCCGAGCCGACCTCGGTGATGGTCAACACGTTCGGCACGGGTCGCGTGTCGGATGCGGTGATCACGAAGCTCGTGCGCGAGCATTTCGACCTGCGTCCGAAGGGCATCATCAAGATGCTCGACCTGCTGCGCCCGATCTATGAGAAGACGGCAGCTTACGGCCACTTCGGTCGCGAAGAGCCGGAATTCTCGTGGGAAGCGACCGACAAGGCGCTCGCACTGGCCGAAGCGGCCGGCGTGGAGCCGACGGCACGCGTCGCGTAAGCGTCGTCCGCCCGAAATGAAAAACCCCGGCCAAGCCGGGGTTTTTTTATGGGTTTCGATCGTCGAAGCAATGGCGGCGATCGGGGCGGGCCGTGCCCGCCAGACACTCGCTCAGCGCGCGCCGAACCCGAACCAGCCGTTGCTCGCGGCAAGGCGGCGCGGGCGGTTGACGCGGCGCTGCGGGCCGAGCGTGCGGCGCAGCGCGAGCGCGCGCAGCGACGACGGCTTCTGCAGCAGCGAGCGCAGGCCGGCGCGGCGGGCGAACGCCTGCGCGCTCATCATCGAGAAAAACGCGTGGAACCACGCACGGATGCCGTCCAGCCGGCTGTGCGTGTGCGTACGCTCGGCCAGCGCCTGCGTGCGTGCGCGGTGATGGCGCAGCGAGCGGGCAGGAGCGGACGGCACGACGCGCTTCGCAGCGCGGTTGAAACGGGAAGTCAGACGGAATGGCATGTGAACGATGCTTCGCTTGTATGGGTGGCGCCCTGGAGAGCGCACTGGTATGAACGGCCTCGGATGGCACAACGGATCTTACCGAAACCCGTTGCGCGCCGCGCCCGCCAGAATTGACAGGCCGCGTCAGGCTACAGGGGATTCATGACGGGCAAAAGTCGCGATAAACCCTTGTGCCGCAAGGCGTGTGCCGCATACCGCCTGTCGCTCAGGCAGGTGCCGCGCCGCACAGTTCCCTTGAGCTGGGTCAAATCCGCGATTGGCATGCCCCTGCGCACGACAATGGTGCTGTTCGCGGTATCCGGCGCCGATTTACAATCGTCACATTCACACAATAAACGTCTGGCATCCCATGTCGTCTCCATTGCAGTCGGAATCGATCCGCGCGCAAGTCGCGGAATTGCGCGAGCGCGGCTTCGTCGTCGCGCGCGGCCTCGTCGGCGAAGCGCAGTGCGCGGCGCTCCGGCAGATCGCGGAGCGCCAGTTGCGGGAGGCCGCCGAGCCGATCGAGTTCGAGGCCGACCTGCGCTACCCGGGCGCGCCCGAATCGAAGCACGCGCCGGGCGGGCATACGGTGCGGCGGCTGCTCGATGCGTATTCGCGCGATCCGGCGTTTGCGGAGCGCGCGATCGCGCCCGAAATCGGCGCGTGGATGCGCGCGTATTTCGGCGAGGAGCCGGTGCTGTCGCGTGCGCATCACAACTGCATGATGACGAAGCATCCGGCGTACGGCAGCCTGACCGGCTGGCATCGCGATTTCCGCTACTGGGCGTTCGAGCGCCCGGACATGGTGTCGGTGTGGCTCGCGCTCGGGCCCGAAACCAACGAGAACGGTGCGCTGTGGCTCGTGCCGGGTTCGCATACGGCCGAATTCGGGCCGGAAGCCTTCGATGACGCGAAATTCTTCCGCAGTGATGTGCCGGAGAACCGCAGGATGATCGAAGCGGCCACCTGTCCGCCGCTGCAGACGGGCGACGTCGTGTTCTTCCACTGCAACACGCTGCATTCGGCCGGGCAGAACCGTTCCGACCAGGTGAAGTTCTCGCTCGTGTACACGTACCACGGCGCAAGCAACCGGCCGGTGCCCGGCACGCGCTCGGCGTCGAAGCCGGAAGTGCAGTTCTAGGCGCGGCTCCGGCGGCGCGGCGCGGGCGCGGTCGCGATGCGCAGGCGATGCGGGTGCATCGCGGGCGAACGAGAATGAAGCAACGGGCGGCCAGGCCGCCCGTTTCGTTTGATGCGGCCCGCGCGCGTGATGCGAGTCGTACGTGCGTCGCGCTGCGGCGCGATCAGCGCTTGCCGCCCGGCATCGCGAGGCCGATCAGGCCGACGAACGACGCCACGGCGCCGCCGGCGATCAGCAGGATCGTCTTCGTCGCGGGTGAGCCGGTGAAGAAGCGCGACACGTTGTCGTTGATCGAATGGAACGACTGGCCGCCGAAATACAGCAGCACGACGCCGCCGACGAGCAGTGCAACCGAGATGACCCGGGACATACCAACCTCGCTGAAACGGTGATTCGAGACGCCGCAGTGTAGGCGAGCGCCGCGGTCGCGTCCATCGTCGCGCCGCCGTGCGTGATCCGGCCGCTTTCGCTACCATAGTCGTCGTATGACTCCTTCGCCGCCGTCGCGTCATTGGCGTGGCCGGCGCGCGTCCCTTTCCCCGATGTCCTGACGGAACAGACTCATGGCCTACGAAGCAGCTTCCGAACGTTATGCCGGCATGCAATACCGCACCTGCGGCAAGTCCGGGCTCAAACTGCCCGCCCTGTCGCTCGGCCTGTGGCACAACTTCGGCGATTCGACGCCGATCTCGACGCAGCGCGAGATCCTGCGCACCGCGTTCGACCTCGGCATCAACCACTTCGACCTCGCGAACAACTACGGGCCGCCGTACGGCAGCGCCGAAACCAACTTCGGCCGGCTGCTGAAGGAGGATTTCCGGCCGTATCGCGACGAGCTGCTGATCTCGACGAAGGCCGGCTGGGACATGTGGCCGGGGCCGTACGGCAGCGGCGGCGGGTCGCGCAAGTACGTGCTCGCGAGTCTCGACCAGAGCCTGCAGCGGATGGGGCTCGACTACGTCGACATCTTCTATTCGCACCGTTTCGACGCGCACACGCCGCTCGAGGAAACGGCGGGCGCGCTGGCGTCGGCCGTGCAGCAGGGCAAGGCGCTCTACATCGGCATTTCGTCGTATTCGGCCGCGAAGACGCGCGAGATGGCCGCGCTGCTCGCGCAATACAAGGTGCCGCTGCTGATTCACCAGCCGTCGTACAACATGCTGAACCGCTGGATCGAGAACGACCTGCTCGGCACGCTCGACGACGTCGGCGCGGGCAGCATCGCGTTCACGCCGCTCGCGCAGGGCTTGCTCACGTCGAAGTACCTGAACGGCGTGCCGGCCGACGCGCGCGTGAACAAGCCGGGCGGCGGCTCGCTGAAGCAGGAGCACCTGAGTGCGGACAACCTCGAGCACGTGCGCAAGCTCAATACGATCGCCGAGCGGCGCGGGCAGAGCCTTGCGCAGATGGCGCTGGCGTGGGTGCTGCGTAACGGCCGCGTGACGTCCGCGCTGATCGGCGCGAGCCGGGCCGAGCAGGTGCGCGAGAACGTCGGTGCGTTGCAGAACCTCGAATTCTCGGCGGAGGAACTCGCGGAGATCGATCGTTACGCGACGGAAGGCGGCATCAATCTGTGGGAAAAGCCGTCCACCGATCAGGCGATCTGACCGGAAGTCGATACGGGATGCGAAATATCGTGTGCCGTATCGCCGCCGCACACGCCATGCGGCCCATCGCTGCGGTGCAGCGATGGGCGTCGCGCACGGCGAGGCGCTAGATCAGCGCAGGCAGGCCTTCAACGAGCAATACCGCGACGCCGACGCCGAGAATGACGCCGAGTACGCGCAGCAGGTTGTGACGGAACTGGGTGGCGCACGGTACCGCGCCGAGAAATAGCGCTCCGGCCAGCGCCATCGGAATCAACAGGATGAAGTCGCCGATCGTGAAATAGGTCGTCATGCGTGTCTCCAGTGTCGGCCGAAGTGGGCGCTTCGGTGCTTGCCTGGGCGGCTCCATCCCTGCGGGATATCGGCCTGAAACGGCACGCGTGCGCTCACCCCGGCCCCATGCCGGGTGTTTCTAGTTGGTCCGGCCCGTTACGAGCAGGCCGGTCAATTCGAGTATAGGCAACCGGCGGCGTTTTTCGCTATCCGAACCATTAAAAATCAGTAGAAAGCCCCGCGAATCACGCGTTTTTCGTGCGAACAAGACGAACGCCTTGCGCGTATCTTTCCCGTTCCTTTCGATTTTCGCGGAATCGTCGTATGTGTCCGATACGGGCCGCCGCACCCGCGGGCGCGGCGGCCCGCCGCTCAGGCGCGGTCGGGTTGCGGGCGGGCGGCCGGCGCGCGGAACACGAGCGCGAGCCCGGCGATGATCGCGCCCATGCCGGCGAGCGCGAGCGGCTCGGGCCGGTTGCCGAGCCACACGGCGTCCATCAGCGTGGTGACGACCGGCACGAGATAGAACAGGCTCGTCACGTTGACGAGATCGCCGCGCTGCATCAAGCGGTAGAACAGCAGTTGCGCGATCACCGAAATCACGATGCCGAGCCACAGCAGCGGCACGACGAACGCCCAGCTGATGTCGAACGACACCGGCCGGAACGGCACGATCGCGACGCACAGCGCGAGGCCGATCGCGTTCTGCAGCGGCAGCACGTCGGCGGGCGCCGCGCGCACGCGCTTTTGCAGCAGCGAGCCGACGGTCAGCGCGACGAGCGCCGTCAGCGCGCACGCGATGCCGGCCGCCGACAGGCCGCCCGTCCCGCCGCTCACGCCGCGGCCCACGACGAGCGCGAGGCCGGTGAGCGACAGCGCGAGCCCCGCGATGCGCACCGGTTGCCAGCGACGCTCGACGATCGCGAGCGTGAGGATCGGCTGCACGCCGAGGATCGTCGCGAGCACCCCGGGCGCGATGCCGCGCTCGAGTGCGAGCAGATAGAAGATCGAATAGCCGCCCATCATCAGCAAGCCGGTCAGCGCGGCCATGCGCCGCTCGCCGCGCGGCGGCAGCCAGCGTTTGCGCATGAACGCCAGCGCGAGCAGCACGAGCGATGCGAGCGCGAAACGGGCGGTGAGAAAGGCGAACGCGGACGCGTGACGCAGACCGAGTTCAGCGAAGATCGCGCCGCTACTCCACAGCAGTACGAAGAGCGACGTCGCGCCATGCGCGGCCAGCGCGCGTTTGAACGAAACCATGTGAATCCACCTGTCGAACGGATCGAAACGTTCCATCCGCGCGCGCGGCAACGTGCCGTGCGTCATGACGCACGCACCTGCAGCCCACGGCGCGAAGGGAAGACGAAAACGAAAAGCCGGCGAGTCAGCCGGCGCGTGCCGCCGGAGGGGGCGGCGCGGCGCAGACGAGCGGCGGTGCGACAGGAGGAGGAAGGACCGACGGATGCACGCACGCCTGCGGCCGCGAGTCGAACTGCGGCCGGGATTTTGCGAGGGCGGACGTGAGCGGATACATCGTGTCGGAGTGCGGTTGAACGCGAATGAAAGCTTAAGGTACCGCAAGGCAGCCATCGAGCGCAACTCTTGTCGGCGGCTGCATATCGCGAGCGGCGTCGTGCGTCGATGCAGGCCGATGCCGGTACGCACGCAAGCATTCGACGAACGGTGGAAAGCGATCGACATGCGACGCACGCGACGTGATTCCGGTCGGTCGCGTGCAGTGTTCCGATGATTCGGCAGCGGCGAAGCGAAGCGGCACGCGCGTTGCGTCAATCATGGGCGTGTGGTGGCGCGGTACCGTTTCGGTGGTCAGTCACATTCGACAGGGTATGATGGGGGTAGCCGGGCGGGCAAGTACGTGCCCGACGCAGTGGTTGATTGGAGACATTCGACGAATTCGCGGCACTTCGCCTGCTTCTTCTTCTTTTCGCGCTTCGATAAACCGTGAACAATGGGATCACGCGCAACGCTCCGCCGAGAGCGGCGCGGATCGGGCATTTGCCGGCTCGCCAGCGGGCCGGGTTTCAAGATTCAAGAGTGGGGAACCATCATGCATATCGGGTCGATCGTCTGCACTACCCATATCGCGGTGCCGAAAGGCGCGCGCGGCATCGTCCAGCGCATCCTGGGCGACATGGCCATGGTGACCTGGTACGCGGGCGTGCCGGGTGAGTCGAAAGAACTCAACACCGAGCCGTTCTTTCTCGAGGACCTGATCGACACCGGCGAATCCGTTCTGCCGGCCGGCGCGGCGCTTCACTAAGCACCCATCGCACCGGACGCTCGTCTTTCGGTCCGGCAGGCGGCACAATGCGGGGCATGACAGACGCCACCTCCGCTCCCGCTTCTCCCGCCAGCCCGCCGTTCGCCGGCCTCACGCCCGAATGCGTGCTCGACGCGCTCGACAGCGTGCTGATGCCGGCCGGCCTGCGCACCGACGGGCGCTTGCTTGCCCTCAACAGCTACGAAAACCGCGTCTACCAGGTCGGTATCGAAGACGGCCCGCCGGTCGTCGCGAAGTTCTATCGCCCGGCGCGCTGGTCGGACGACGCGATTCTCGAAGAGCATGCGTTCGTCGCCGAACTCGCCGCGCGCGAGATTCCGGCGGTGCCCGCGCGATCGTTCGACGGCCGCACGCTGCACGCGTTCGACGGTTTCCGCTTCTCGATCTTCGAGCGGCGCGGCGGGCGCGCACCCGATCTCGACCGCAGCGACACGCTCGAGTGGCTCGGCCGCTTCATCGGCCGCATTCATGCGGTCGGTGCGACGCAGCCGTATGTCGCGCGTCCCGTGCTCGACATCGGCACGTTCGGCTACGAGCCGCGCGACTACCTGCTCACGCACGATTTCATTCCGGATGACGTAAGACCGGCGTACGAGACCGCGGTCGCGCTGGCGCTCGAAGGCGTCGAGGCGGCGTTCGAGCGCGCGGGCGAGATTCGCCTGCTGCGCACGCATGGCGACTGTCATCCGAGCAACGTGCTGTGGACCGATGCCGGCCCGCATTTCGTCGACTTCGACGATAGCCGGATGGCGCCGGCCGTGCAGGATCTGTGGTTGCTGCTGCCGGGCGATCGCGAAGGCGCGTCGCGCGCGCTGGCGGACCTGCTCGCCGGCTACGAGGATTTCTGCGAATTCGAGCCGCGCGAGCTGTATCTCGTCGAAGCGCTGCGCACGCTGCGGCTGATCCACTACGCGGCGTGGCTCGCGCGGCGTTGGGACGATCCGGCGTTTCCGGCCGCGTTCCCGTGGTTCAACACGCATCGTTACTGGGAAGCGCGCGTGCTCGAACTGCGCGAGCAGATCGGCGCGATGCAGGAAGGGCCGCTCTGGCCCGTGTGACCGTTGCGCGCGCGGCATCCCTGCCGCGCGGCAGGTTGGACAGGGCCGCGACGCGGCCCGTCCGGCTCAGAACTTCAGCATCAGCTTGATCAGCGCGGCGAAGCGCTTGCCGTACGGCGGCGCGAGCAGGTTGCGCGCGTTCAGGCGCGCCTGCGTGAGCACCGGCTTCATCTTCGAGAACGTCACGAAGCCATCGTAGCCGTGGTACGCACCCATGCCGCTCGCCCCGACCCCGCCGAACGGCAAACTGCCGCATGCGATGTGCATCAGCGTTTCGTTGATCGAGACGCCGCCCGAGATCGTTTCGCGCATCACGCGGTCGATCGTGCCGCCATCCTCGTCGAACAGGTACAGCGCGAGCGGACGCGGGCGCGCATTGACGTACGCGATCGCTTCGTCGAGCCGCTCGTACGGCACGAGCGGCAGCAGCGGCCCGAAGATTTCCTCCTGCATCAGTTGCGACGTGGCGGGCACCTGCGTGAGCGCGCACGGCACGAAGCGGCGCGATGCGGGATCGGACTGCGCATCGGACAGCGGATGCAACTGCGCGCCGGCCGCCTGCGCGCCGCTCGCGAGTTGCTGCAGGCGGGCGTAGTGGCGCGGCGACACGATCGTCGTGTAGTCGCCGTTGGCCGACAGGTCCGGATACAGCTTCGCGAAGCGGGTCCGCGCGCGTTCGATGAACGCGCCTTCCATCCCGCGCGGCAGCAGCACGTAGTCGGGCGCGATGCAGGTCTGGCCGGCGTTCAGCGTCTTGCCGGCGACGATCGCATCGACGGCCGCGTCGAAGCGCGCATTCGGGCCGACGATCGCCGGCGACTTGCCGCCGAGCTCGAGCGTGACGGGCGTGAGGTTGTCCGCGGCCGCGCGCATCACGTGGCGGCCGACCTGCGTCGAGCCGGTGAACAACAGGTGATCGAACGGCAGCGCGCTGAACGCGGCGCCGATCTCCGCGTCGCCATTCACGACCGCGACGTGGTCGCGCGTGAAGGTCTTGCCGATGAGCTGCTCGAACAGCGCCGACGTGCGCGGCGTCAGTTCGGACATCTTGATGATCGCGCGGTTGCCGGCGGCGAGCGCGCAGATCAGCGGGCCGGCCGCGAGCAGCACGGGATAGTTCCACGGCACGACGATGCCGACCACGCCGAGCGGCTGCGGAATCACCTTCGCGCGCGCCGGGCGCAGCCACTTGTTCATCGGCTTGCGGATCGGCTTCATCCAGCGCTTGCCGTGCTTCAGCGCGTCGTCGATCTCTTCCTTCGCCATCCAGATTTCCGACAGCAGCACTTCCTGCTTCGCGCGATGGCCGAAATCGGCGCTGATCGCGTCGGCGAGCGCATCCGCGTGATCGATCAGCATCGTGCGCAGCGCGCGCAGGTGCTGCGCACGCGTGTCCCATGCCGGGTACGGTGCGCGCAGGTACGCCGCGCGCTGGTCGTGCAGCAGCGACGTCAGCGCATCGACCGACGGCAGTGCTTGCGGGGCCAGTTCGGGCAGGTCGTTCTTCATGTCGTCTCCTCCAGTTGGGCCTGGCTGATCGGCCGGCCGTCACGCCGCACGCGCACGCTCGGCGAGCGCGGCGACGCGGATCGGGTGATGCGGGTCGCGCGGCACGGGGCCGGATGCGACGGGTGTTCGAAAGCCGGTTGCGGTATGCGGCAAGCGTCGTATCCGCGCGACGGTGTCCCCGTCCGAAAAGTGCGTCGCACGGCAGGCGCGCACGATCCGATACGGTGACGAGCGGGCGCGCGATGCCGTTGCGCGCACGCCTGCCGGTGCACCGCAGCAGGGCCGCGCGACGGGTACGCGACGACCCGTCGCCGCTCATCGTGCAGCGACGTCGACACACCGTCCAAACGGTCGGCGATGGCGCGTGCCGTTCGATTTCCACCGACTGCGCGCATGACGCCGTACGTCGTCGCACAGGCCGCCGTTTGAAATGAAATGCGGGCCGCGCGCGTGACCTCCGGATCATCCGGTCGACACGCGGCCTGCAGGATCTGGCGCTGCATCGTCGTTCCTCCCGTTTCGCGACGAGTCGGCTTCTCGTGGCCGGTGCATCGCGCGAAGCGATTCGATACATCTTAAATTTAGTTCACGCGGGCGTTTAGAGGAATCGCTCTTGAATCCGCGCGCCGCGCACGGGACGGCCATTCCTACAATGCCCGAACACAAGAGGGGACGCGGTCGCGCGGCGGTGCCGGCGCGCCTTCCATGACACGACGGAGACGTGACATGCAATACGACTACATCATCGTCGGCGGCGGTTCGGGCGGCTCGAGCCTGGCCGGCCGTCTCGCCGATGCCTGCCCCGATGCGACGATCGCACTGATCGAGGCCGGCTCGCATACGGAGCGCAACCTGCTGGTCAACATGCCGGTCGGCATCGCGGCGCTGGTGCCGTTCAAGCTCGGCACGAACTACGGCTACGAGACGGTGCCGCAGCCGGGCCTCGGCGGGCGGCGCGGTTACCAGCCGCGCGGGCGCGGGATGGGCGGCTCGAGCGCGATCAACGCGATGATCTATACGCGCGGCCACCCGGGCGATTACGACGAGTGGGCGCAGCTCGGCGCGACGGGCTGGGGCTGGCAGGACGTGCTGCCGTATTTCCGCCGCGCGGAAGGCAACGAACGCGGCGCCGACGCGTGGCACGGCGCGGACGGCCCGTTGACCGTTTCCGATCTGCGCTTTCGCAATCCGTTCTCCGAACGATTCATCCAGGCCGCGCATGCCGCCGGCTATCCGCTGAACGACGACTTCAACGGCGCGACGCAGGAAGGCGTCGGCTTCTATCAGGTCACGCATCGCGACGGTTCGCGCTGCAGCGTGGCGCGCGCGTATATCTACGGCCGCAACCGGCCGAACCTGCACGTGCTCACGGATGCGACGGTGCTGCGCGTCGGCTTCGACGGCAAGCGCGCGGTCGGCGTCGTGGTGTCGCGCAACGGGCGGGTCGAGACGCTCGGCGCACGCGCGGAAGTGATCCTGTCGGCCGGCGCGTTCAATTCGCCGCAACTGCTGATGTGTTCGGGAATCGGCCCGGCGGAGCAACTGCGCCGCCACGGGATCGCGGTCGTGCAGGATGCGCCGGACGTCGGCACGAACCTGATCGACCACATCGATTTCATCATCAACACGCGCGTGAATTCGTCGGAGCTGGTCGGCGTGTGCGTGCGCGGCATCGCGAAGATGACGCCGGCGCTCGCGCGCTATTTCTCGAGCCGCACCGGGATGATGACGAGCAACGTCGCGGAGGCCGGCGGTTTCATCAAGAGCGATCCGTCGCTCGCGCGTCCCGACCTGCAACTGCATTTCTGCACGGCGCTCGTCGACGACCACAACCGCAAGATGCACTGGGGCTTCGGCTATTCGCTGCACGTGTGCGCGCTGCGGCCGTTCAGCCGCGGCACGGTCGCGCTCGCGAGCGGCGATGCGCGCGACGCGCCGCTGATCGATCCGCGCTTCTTCAGCGATTCACGCGATCTCGACCTGCTGGTGCGCGGCGCGCAGGCGATGCGCCGCATCCTGTCGCAGGCGCCGCTCGCGTCGCAGGGCGGGCGCGAGCTGTACACGCGGCCGGACCAGAGCGAAGCGGAGCTGCGCGCGACGATCGTCGCGCATGCGGACACGATCTATCACCCGGTCGGCACCTGCCGGATGGGCTCCGATGCGCGCGCGGTCGTCGATCCGCAACTGCGCGTGCGCGGCGTCGACGGGTTGCGCGTGGTGGATGCGTCGGTGATGCCGACGCTGGTGGGCGGGAACACGAATGCGCCGTCGGTGATGATCGGCGAACGCGCGGCGGACTTCATCGTCGCGGCGCGCCGCGGCGGTGTGCCGCGCGGCGAGGCGGCTACCGCGGTGCACGGCCGCTAGGCGCGGCGCGCGCACGGCACGGCAGCGGCCATGCTCAGGCAAACGTATCGACGAGGCCGGCGCGGCTCGCGCGCGCGGCGACCGGTGCGGATTGCGCGGCGTCGACAGGTGCATCGACGGCTGACGGTCCGCCGTTCCCGCGTCGCGACGACTGGCCGCCGGCGAAAGTCTGCTGCGGGTTGGGCTGCTGTTGCTGCGACGCGAGGCCGCCGTCGCTGACGGTCGCGCTGCCGAGCCCGAGTCCGCCTGCTTCCATCGCTTCGCGCAGCTTCGGCAGCGCGGCTTCGACCGCGTCGCGCACCTGCGCGTGCTGCGACACGAACAGCGCGTGCGCATGGTTGTCCGCAACGCGCAGCACGACCTGCAGCGGCCCGAGATCGGGCGGGTTGAGCGTCAGCTCGGCGCTCTGCTGGTGCGCGTTCGACAGGAACACCACTTTCTGGCTTAGTGCATCCGTCCAGTCGGCCGTGCCGACGTGCGGCGCGAGCGCGTGTGCGTTGGCGGCGGCGATCGCGCCGGCGGCCGGCGACAGTTGCAGGTTTGCCTGCGCGGCGGCGGCAGCCGTGGCGCCCGCCGCGAGCGTCGCGCTGGCGGCCGGGTCCGTCGCGTTGCTGGCTGCCGTGAGCGCGTGCTGGGCGCTGGACTGCGCGTTCGCGTCGGCCTGCAGCGTTTGCGGCGTGACCTGGGTCGGCGCGGGCTGGGTGGCGAGCGCGCCTTTCGCGTCGGCGAGCGTGCGGTCGAACGTCGGCACTTTCGGTGTCAGCGGGGCGGCGGCGTTCGACGCGGTCGCTGCCGGCGTCGTAGTCGTGGCGGCGGCGCTCGTGCCGGTCGCCGGCATCGTGATCGCGCCCGCGCCACCCGTCAGCTTGGCGAGCGCCGCTTGCAGCGCGTCGCGGCTCGATGCCGGGTCGGTTGGCTGCGCGGTCGCGTCCTTGGCCGCATGATCGGCGAGCGTCGCCGTGGCGTCCGGCTGGCCGGACACGGCCGTCTTTTGCGTGGTGGCGGCCGCGGCGGCGGTCGCCGCGTCGGCCGGCGTCGCGGTGTCCGGGCGCGCCTGCAGTTGCGCCTGCACGGCGGCGGCGGCCGCGAGGGCGGCGGCATCGGGGTTCGCGGTGGCGGCGTTCGCGGGCGTGTCGTCGGTCGCCGTGTCGTCGTCGGTGCCGGACGGTTTCGCGCCGGCGGCCGGCTTCGACGAAGCCGGTCTGGTCGACGCGTCCGGCGTACCGGCGTTGGCCGTATCGCCGCGCGTGGCGACGCTTTGCTTGAGCGTCTGAGCGAACGGCACGGCGCTCGTGGCAGCGGCCGCATCGGCGCCGGCGGCGGACGCACCCGAGCCACGGGCGGCCTTGAGTGCGGCGCCGGCGGTGTCGAGCAGCGCGCCGAGCAGGGGCAGGGGAGGCATGACGGTTCTCTCGTTCGAAGGCGGTGGTCGGTTACGACGAGCGGGCCGCGTCGGCCCGCATGCGCAGGATCTTCGCGGCGTGTTCGTCGGCGTCGCGCTGTTCGCGCCGGGCGTCGCGCTGCGCTTCCTGCGCGACGCCGCGCGCCTGCAGGATTTCATACGAGCCGACGGTACGCTTCTTCTGCTGCCAGTTCGGGCGCGCCTCGTCGATGCGGACTTCGGCCGCGGCGAGCACGCTGCGCTGCTGCGCGATCGCGGCATCGAGCGTGTCGATGAACGCCTGGAAATTGCGCCAGTTGCCGGCCGGCATCCCGCTCTGCGCGGATTGCGCGAAGCGTGCGTGGTATTCGTCGCGATAGCGCAGCAGCGCGTCGAGCTGTTCGGCCGCCGCGGTGCGGTCGCGCTGCGCGGCGCCGAGCTGCTTCGCGGCCGAGTCGAGGTCTTCCTGCGCGCGGTCGAGCAGCAGCTGAAGGGGAAAGCCGTGGGCCATCGGGATCAGCCTCCGTAAGCGTCGAACAGCGCATCGAGCGCAGTGAGGCTCGATGCGAACGGCGCGCATTCGCGAAAGCCCTGCTGCAGGAACGCTTCGATGCGCGGGTAGAGCGCGATCGCGCGGTCGAGCTGTGCGTCGCGGCCGGGCGCGTAGGCGCCGACCGCGATCAGGTCGCGATTGCGCTGGTAGCGCGACAGCATCTGCTTGAACTGCCGCACGTGGTCGAGATGCGTTTCGTCGATCAGCGCGGTCATCGCGCGGCTGATCGACGCCTCGATGTCGATCGCGGGATAGTGGCCGGCCTCGGCGAGCGCACGCGACAGCACGATGTGGCCGTCGAGGATCGCGCGCGCCGAATCGGCGATCGGGTCCTGCTGGTCGTCGCCCTCGGTCAGCACCGTGTAGAACGCGGTGATCGAGCCGCCGCCTTCGGGGCCGTTGCCGGTGCGCTCGACGAGCGCGGGCAGCTTCGCGAACACCGACGGCGGATAGCCTTTCGTCGCGGGCGGCTCGCCGATCGCCAGCGCGATCTCGCGCTGCGCCATCGCATAGCGCGTCAGCGAATCCATCAGCAGCAGCACGTGCTTGCCCTGGTCGCGGAAATACTCGGCGAGCGACGTCGCGTACGCGGCGCCCTGCATCCGCAACAGCGGCGACACGTCGGCCGGCGCCGCGACGACGACCGAGCGCGCGAGCCCGTCCTCGCCGAGGATCTGTTCGATGAATTCCTTCACTTCGCGGCCGCGTTCGCCGATCAGGCCGATCACGATCACTTCCGCGCTCGTATAGCGCGCCATCGTGCCGAGCAGCACCGACTTGCCGACGCCGGAGCCGGCGAACAGGCCCATCCGCTGGCCGCGGCCGACGGTGAGCAGCGCGTTGATCGCGCGCACGCCGACGTCGAGCACGTGGTGGATCGGCTCGCGATCGAGCGGATTGATCGACGGCGCCGACAGCGGTGCATCGACTTTCGACGCGAGCGGGCCGAGGCCGTCGAGCGGGCGGCCCGACGCGTCGACGACGCGCCCGAGCATCTCCCAGCCGACCGGCAGCCGCTTCGCGCCCGCGAGCGGATCGGCGACGGGCGCGCTTTCGCGCGGCCACACGCGGGCGCCGGGCAGGACGCCGGCGACGTCGGTGGTCGGCATCAGGAACAGGCGGTCGCCGGCGAAGCCGACGACTTCGGCTTCCGCGTGCGGCAGCGTGCTGCCGGGCGGCAGTTCGATCGTGCATTCGGCGCCGACCGACAGGCGCAGCCCGATCGCCTCGAGCACGAGGCCGGCCGCGCGCGTGAGGCGTCCGCACGGCCGCAGCGGCAGCGCGCGGTGGCTGCGCGCGGCGAGCCCGTTCAGGTGCGTGCGCCAGTGCGCGAGATGCGGATTGTGCGGCGCGCGCGGGGCGGCGTCGGCAGCCTCGGATGCGGCGTGCGGCGTGGCGTCGTCCGCGGGATCGTGCGCGGCCGCCGGCCCGAACGACGCGAGCGCGAGCTCGCGTTCGAGCGGCGTCATGCCGTCGTGCGCGAACGCGTCGGGCGAGCGCGTCACCACGTGCTCACCTTGCCGATCGCGGCGGCGACGCGCTGCCAGCGCGTGGGCAGCGTCGCGTCGACCTCGCCGGTCGCGGCGTGCGCGCGGCAGCCGCCGCGCTCGATCGACGCGTCGGTGCGCACGGTCCAGCCGAGCGTGTCGAGATCGTCCTGCAGATACGCTTCGACGACGGGCAGGTCGGCCGGATTCACCGCGAGATGCGGCGCGCCGGACAGCGCGGGTTCGGCCGCGAGCACGTCGCGCACGGCGGCGACCAGCGCGGCCGGGTCGTGCTTCACGTGCTGGCGCACGACCTGCTGCGCGATGTCGAGCGCGAGCTGCGCGAGCTCGGATGCGAGATCGTGTTCGACGGCGGACACGGCTTCGCGGAACGACGCGGCGAGCGCCGCGAGCTGCGCGGCCTGTTCTCGGGCGTCGGCCTGGCCGGCCTCGAAACCCTGTTCGCGGCCCTGCTCGAAACCGGCCTGGTAGCCGAGCGCCTGGCCTTCGACGTGGCCGGCCGCATGGCCTTCGGCGTGCGCGGCGTCGCGCACGCGCTGCAGTTCCTCGGCGAGCGCGGCGGCAGCGGCCGCCGCGTGGTCGGGCGGCGGCGGGGGCGGCGGCGGGTCGAACGACGCCATCTCCCACCGCTGGTACGCGGTGAGGGTGCCCACGCGATCGCTCGCCGAATCAGACATACGCGTCTTCCGCCTTGCCGCCGATCGCGATCTGGCCGCTCTCGGCGAGGTTGCGCACGATCTGCAGGATGCGGCGCTGCTGCGTCTCGACTTCGGACACACGCACCGGGCCGCGCGCGTCGAGATCCTCGGCGAGCAGTTCGGCCGCGCGCTGCGACATGTTCGCGAGGAACTTCTGGCGCAACGCGGGCGGCGCGCCCTTCAGCGCGACGATCAGCGTTTCCGACTCGACTTCCTTGAGCACCATCTGGATCGCGCGGTCCTCGAGGTCGAGCAGGTTCTCGAACACGAACATCTGGTCGATGATCTTCTGCGCGAGATCGGCGTCGTACTGGCGCACGCTTTCGAGCACGCCTTCCTCGTGCACGCTCGTCATGAAGTTCAGGATCTCGGCCGCGGTGCGGATGCCGCCCATCGGGCTGCGCTTCAGGTTGTCGCTGCCGGACAGCAGGCCCGTCAGCACGTCGTCGAGTTCGCGCAGCGCGGCCGGCTGGATGCCGTCGAGCGTCGCGATCCGCAGCAGCACGTCGTTACGCAGCCGTTCGGTGAAGCACGACGCGATCTCCGAGGCCTGGTCGCGGTCGAGGTGCACGAGGATCGTCGCGATGATCTGCGGATGCTCGTTCTTGATCAGCTCGGCCACCGCGCCCGAATCCATCCACTTCAGGCCCTCGATGCCGCTCGTGTCGCTGCCCTGCAGGATGCGGTCGATCAGCACGCCGGCCTTGTCCTCGCCGAGCGCCTTCGTCAGCACCGAGCGGATGTACTCGCTCGAATCGAGCGACAGCGCGGTGTGCTGCTCGGCTTCCTTCACGAAGTCCTGCAGCACGTCCTCGACCTGCTCGCGCGTGACGTTCTTCAGCGCGGCCATCGCGGCGCCGATCTTCTGGACCTCGCGCGGCGCGAGGAACTTGAATACCTGCGCGGCCTCTTCCTCGCCGATCGACATCAGCAGCAGCGCGCTCTTGGTCAAGCCTTCAGCGTTCATCGGACACCCAGTTCTTCACGACGGTGGCGACGATCTTCGGATCCTGGCGGGCGATCGTGCGCGCGTAGTCGAGGTTGCGTTCGTAGCGGTTCTTCTCGTTTTCGAAGCCGAGCAGCAGCGGGTCCGGTTCCTCCGCCGCCTTGTCCGGCGCTGGCAGGCCGTCGAGCGCGACCGCGTCTTCCGGCGCCGCGAGCGCCGGCGCGGCCGGCTCGGGCGGCGGGAACGCGCGGCGCATCGCCGGGCGCACGAACATGAAGTACAGCGCCGCCGCGGCCGCCGCGATGCCGAGCCACTTCGCGGCTTCCTTCGCCATCGCGATCATGTCGGGCTGGCGCCACCACGGCAGGTCGGCGTACGGGTCGCTCACGGTCGAGAACGCGCTGTTCACGACGTTCACCGAGTCGCCGCGCTTCTCGTCGTAGCCCATCGCGTCCTTCACGAGCTGCTCGACCTGCGCGAGCTTCGCGGGCGGCAGCGGCTGCATCGTCACGTGGCCCTTCGCGTCGGCGACCGGCTGGTAGTTGACGACGACCGCGACCGACAGCCGCTTCACGCTGCCCATCGGCTGTTCGGTATGGCGGATCGTCTTGTCGAGCTCGTAGTTGGTCGTCTGGTCCTTGCGGTCGCTGACCGGCGTGGTCTGCGGCGCGTTCTGGCCGTTGCCGGCGACGATCGGCGCGGAGGCCGGCTGCGGCGGCGTGTTCGACAGCGCGCCCGGCACGCCCGACGCGCCGCCCTGCGCGAGCTCGGTCGCGCTGCTGGTCTGCTGGCTGCGGATCGCGGCTTGCTGCGGCGTGCCGTTCGGGCCGTAGCTTTCCGACGTCTGCTCGATCTTCGAGAAATCGAGATCGGCGCTGACCTGCGAGCGCGCGTTGCCGGCGCCGAAGATCGGCGCGAGGATCGCGTCGATGCGCTTCTGCGTGTTGTGCTCGACCTGCTGCACATACTTGAGCTGGCTCGCGTCGAGGCCGGAAGCGGACGCGGTCTGGGTCAGCAGGTTGCCGTCCTGGTCGACGATCGTCACGTTCTTGGCCGGCATGTCGGGCACGCCGGACGACACCATCCGCGTGATCGCCTGCACCTGGCCCTCGTCGAGCACGCGGCCCGGGTAGAGGTCGACGAACACCGACGCGCTCGGCGCTTCCTTGTCGCGCACGAACACCGACGGCTTCGGGATCGCGAGATGCACGCGCGCGCCGCGCACGGCGTTGATCGATTCGATGGTGCGCTGCAGCTCGCCTTCGAGCGCGCGCTGGTAGTTGATCTGCTCGGCGAACTGGCTGATGCCGAATTTCTGGTTGTCCATCAGCTCGAAGCCGACCGAGCCGCCCTTCGGCAGCCCCATCGCGGCGAGCTTCAGGCGCGTCTCGTGCACCTGGTTCGACGGCACGAGGATCGCGCCGCCGGCATCGGCGAACTTGTAGGGAACGTTTGCCTGCTGGAGCGCGGCGATGATCGCGCCGCCGTCGCGGTCCGACAGGTTGCTGTACAGCACGCGGTAGTCGGGCGCGCGGCTCCACAGCACGAGCGCGGTGATCGTGGCGATCGCGAACGCGACGGCGATCACGAACGGCAGCTTCGGGTTGCCCTTCATCCGCGAGATGCCGGGAATGCGTTCCGCGAAGCCGCCCAGCCCGAAGTCCGCGCCTGCGCCACCCGCGCCCGGCAACGCGGCGGCCGCGGCGGCGCCGGGCGCCGGGCTGAGGCCCGCGCGGGCGTCTGGGTTGATCAGCGAGTTGGCCTGCGAATCCATGCGTCGAGTTTCTCCGGAGCGGGACGACTGAGCTCGCTCGGACGAGCGGGCGGACAATGACACGATGCGATTATCGTGACCGGGGGCGCACTCCGATCGACCGAAAAGAGCGGGGTTTCCCCCGTACTTTCGCGGCTTTGACGCGCGCCGCGCTGCTATCCTTTTTCGCGATCCGGCATGGTGCGCGTGGTGCGGCGCCGGCGGGTCGCCCGGTGCGTCCGGGTCTCTTCTCTATGTCTGGGGACAGCATGACTGCGAACGTCAGCGGAATCGGTTCGGTGTTGCAACAGATGCAGTCGATGGCCGCGCAGGCGTCCGGCGGCGTCGCGAGCCCGACGGCGGCGCTGGCCGGCTCGGGCGCGGCGACGGCCGGCACGTTCGCGAGCGCGATGAAGGCATCGCTCGACAAGATCAGCGGCGACCAGCAGCACGCGCTCGGCGAGGCGAAGGCGTTCGAGGTCGGCGCGCCGAACATCTCGCTGAACGACGTGATGGTCGACATGCAGAAAGCCAATATCGGCTTCCAGTTCGGGCTCCAGGTCCGCAACAAGCTAGTGAGCGCTTACAACGACATCATGCAGATGTCGGTGTGAGGGGACGGCCATCCGGGGACGGCCATCCGGCGACGGGCATCCGGGGACATCCGCGGACGGTTCAGGGCCTGCCGAACGAGTCCGGCGAGCCGGCATCGCAGGCTCGGCGGCGGCCCCCCGCGCACCTAAAGCTTTTCAAATCCCTTCCGATAACTCCGGTGAAGGCCGCGCCGTGCAACGCACGGCGGCGGCTCCCGTATAGCAGGCAATAACAAGGAGAAGCGCATGTTTTCCCCAGGACACGCTGGAGCCAGTGCGTACGCGCGTGTCGGCGTCGAGACCGGGGTGATGGGCGCCTCCCCGCACCGGCTGATCGCGATGCTGTACCAGGGCGCGCGGCAGGCGATCGCGCTGGCGCGCATGCATCTGCAGCAGGACAACGTGGCCGGGCGCGGCGAGGCGATCGGCAAGGCGATCCGGATCGTCGAGAGCGGCCTGCAGGCGTCGCTGAACCGCGACGCGGGCGGCGAGATCGCCGACCGGCTCAATGCGCTGTACGCGTATATCGGCCGGCGCCTGCTGGAAGCGAACGCGCAGGCGAGCGACGCGATGCTGGTCGAGGTCGACGGCTTGCTCGCGACGCTCGAGGAAGCATGGACGGGCATCGCCCCGGAAGTCGCGCGGATGGCCGCGCAACAGGTAGCGGAAGCATCACGATGAATCACAAGGCCGAATACTTCGCGCGTTACGAGGCGCTCGCCGCCGTGTCGGGCCGGATGCTGTGCGCCGCGCGCGGCGCCGACTGGAGCGCGTTGCCGGGGTTGCAGGCCGAATTCATGCAGCTTGTCGACGGGTTGAAGGAGGCCGATCCGGGCGTCGCGCTCGACGAATCGGATCTCGACCGCAAGCTCGACCTGATCCGCCGCATCCTGGCCGACGACGCCGCGATCCGCGATCTCGCGAGCCCGGACGTCGCGCGGCTGTCCGCGCTGTTCGAGGCGCGGCGCTCGACCCAGGTATTGACCGATCTCTACCGCGCGCGCGGGTAGGGCCGGGTTCCGGGAGACGGGCGCGAAGCGTCCGGGCCCGGTGCCGCACGCGGCGCGCGCTGTTCCCGCAGCGGCACCGGCGTGCCGCACCCGGATTCGCAACGATGTGGCTGATATAAGCAGGCTCCGATCATGACCGGTATCGACTCCGTTGCGGCCGCGCTGCTGGCGAGCCGCCTCGACAGCCTGCTGACCGGCACCGTTTCGGCGCCCGCCGGCGGCGGCGCGACCGCGCAGGTCGGCACGCCGGGCGCCGGCGCATCGTCCGCGCCGCCGGCCGGCAGCCCGCCCGCCGC